>DATDXX010000001.1:0-6858 GCA_036517135.1 Minisyncoccota bacterium
CGACACCCTCAGGTTTTAGCTTGTCGTGCAGATGTTTGTACACTCCCTCCATCACAGCCGGCTTACTCTTGCCTTCTGAATATGGGAAATAAATATCGTTCATAGGCCCGTCCGAAGGGAATCTTATGTAGTCAAAATTTATTTCATCAAAACCTACGTCATAAGAATCTTTAGCTAAAGCAACAATGTGGTCAAGGGTAACACTTGAGCCCGGATCAAGATAACTTATGCCTTTGCGGTCATGCCATATAGCAGTTTTGTCGGAATTTTTCTTGACAGCTTCTTTTGGATTTTGCTTTGCAAAAAATGGATCCTGGAAAACTGTTATGCGGCCGATGACATAAATATTTCTGTCATGAAGTGATTGGATAAAATCCTTCATATCAGGAGCATTACAATTATCTGATAAATACGGCTTCCATGTGTCATTTGGAAGAAAAGATATTTTACCGCTGTAATCCTTGATATCAATCACAATAGCGTTTAGCTCCGTGTCGTCTATTAATTTTGCCAATCCTTCCCGCAATTCTTTAGAGCCTGCATAGCACGCAGACATATAGATGCCTTTTAACGGCTCCGGGGGGTTAAGGTGCCGGACAGTAGGAATCAGATCTTCCTCGTCCTCTGAAGCTGTGACTGCATTTTTGGAAAAAATATAATCTTTAGAGAAAAGCGGAGGGAGAACATAGTAGACAACGATAATTAGAAGAACAAATAGAAATAGGCCTGTTCTTATGAATCCCCTCATCCTTTTAGATCTTCGGCTCATTATCTGCTATATCAGATGTTGGAGTAGGAGATATTTGGTCATTTTGGATATTCTCTACGGATTCCTGCTTCTGCTCTTCTTCGCTTCTTAGCTTCTTCTCTGTTTGAGCTGCTGGTTTGCTTTCAACAAATGTATCGTGTTTTGAGGGACGGCGATGTTTTTTACGAAGTTCTGTATGAATGGAATTAATAGCGAAATAAAGTATAATGGCGCCCGCTACAACACTAAAGCCATACTTCACATCTCGTGTGAGCCCGGTAAACGGCACAAGCACCAAAAGCAGACCAATAATTGCATGAATGCGATTTAGCTTCATAGATGCAATTATATCTTATTCTGTGCCTTCGATACAATCACCACGAATTCTCCTTTTAATTTATCTGGATTTTTGGTAAAAACCCTCAAAATTTCTTCTGCTGTGCCAGATATGTACTCCTCATGGATCTTTGAAATCTCTTTGGCTACAAATGCTCGCTTTTCGGGACAAAATTTCAGCAATGATTCTAACGATTTCAAAAGCCGATGCGGAGATTCATAAAATATGTATGGTCTGTCTGATTCTGCGATTTCCTTGAAAAGAGTCTCTCTCCCCTTTTTGTGCGGCAAGAATCCTAGGAATGTAAACTCGCCTCCGACGATACCGCTTGCGGAAAATGCAGATGTAACCGCACTTGCTCCGGGTATAGACAGGATTTTAATAGGTAAAGGATTTCTACCATGGTAGAAATCCTTTACTTGGGAATCAAGATGCTCTCGCACTCTTTTCACAAGCAAGCTTCCGGGATCAGATATGGCCGGTGTGCCTGCATCTGACACAAGTGCAATATTCCTGCCGTCAGCGAGCATCGCAATTATTGAGTCAATTTTAGAAAGCTTGCTTTGCGCATGATAGCTTTCAAGTGGTGTAGTTATATTGTAATGAGTTATAAGTTTCTTAGTTACCCTAGTATCCTCACATAAAACCAAATCACACTCTTTAAGAGTCCGTATTGCCCGAAGAGTTATGTCTTCAAGATTACCTATTGGGGTTGCGATGATGTAGAGAGACATAGTAAATTATTACCTTAGCTAGACTATTTCAACTTGTAAATTTTAAATGTGATGCCTCCATCTGATGAGTGAATTTCTTCAAAAGGAATCATCGCTTTATCAAGCGCCTCACGGTACACTTCTGTACTTTCTGCGATTTGTCCTTGTTTTTTAATACTGTCAAGAACTGATTCGTCGGCACCATATAAGAAATATATATTTTTACTGCCGTGTGAAGCAAGAAAAGAAAGAAAATCCATATTTTCTTCACGCTTGCCAAGATCAGAAATTCCAAACAAAGGAAGATCATAATATATCAAGTACTTGTATATATACCAGGAAATAGAAAACCAGTTCAGGCGCTCATCAAAAAAGAGAATATTTCTTCCGTTAACATTATCTCCGTTAACATTTGTCACATCTGCGATGCTCTGGATAGATGTACGGGGGCCACTGTTAGTAAAAATTTTTTCCTTTATATATCTTTCTGCATCATTCCAACCAAGATCATAAAGCCGAGATGCAGAAAACATAAATGGAGCGGGGCCGATTGGTTTTTGGAGAATATTCGTGTTTATTGAATATGCTAATTCGCACATAACAAACAAAATTGAAACAGCAACAAATACGCGCGCTATCGATTTGTTTTTTGACTGAATTAATTTGTAAGCTTTGATAATGAATATCGCTGTGATCATGGCCATGAAGATCGTGATGATAGAAAGCGTTCTGTCTGCAATAGCGCCGGAAAGCAAAAACATCAGCATTAAGAAACCGAAATGTATCAAAATGACATTTTCAAACAGGCTATTTTTTTTCTTTAGCGCCTTAACTGTAAGAAAGACAAGACCAGAGAGAAATAAGAAAAGGTATGTCAAGGAGTTATTCTCAATGAGCGTCTCTCCTACATTTTTAGCGTTGCTAATAATGTTTGATGAGACGCGCCGATCTTCCACAATGTAAAAATCGTGTGATGATATGCCTACTATTGAAGAAAGTGCTGAATCAAAATGGCCTCGAGTGCGGAAAACTTGGACGTTGTAGATGATAAGTGGCGAAAGAAGTAAGATTGCGATAATGAAAAACTCGACGGCGCGTTTAATTATTCCCTTTTCGAAAAATTTTCGTCCTTTTGCCAAAAAAAGCGATACGGCGCCAGCTGGCAAGAGAAATAGAGATGTGTATTTTGAAAGAATCGAAAGCACAGCAAAAACTGGCCAAAGATATCGCGTTCGCGATTGTCCATCAAGCCATGGAAATACAAAATATATGCTCAAAAGTATAAAAAGAATCTCTACTCCTTCCAGATACCCAGCGTTACCGGCCCACACCGCATATGACGATATTCCCAACAAAGCAGCTGCAACTAACGCAGTTGCAGTATCGGCATATTTTTTAAGAAGTAAATATGTCAAACCGATACAAAAAAAACCGAAAAGCAGGAATGGCAAACGCGTGGCTAGCGTATTGTCGCCAAACAAAGCGAAGCTGGCATGTTGTATGGCAAACACTAATGGAGGTGCGTCTTGAAACGAAAGAAAGCTCCAGCTAGGACGTTCTCCAAACCACTGGAGAGGTCCTGTTTGCCCCTCACCAGGCACAAAATCAAGCCAACCTAAAGCACGGAATGAGTTGAGCGCATGATCTCCGCCAATGTCAAAACTTGTCATATTCCACACTCGTAAAGAAACAGAAATGATGATGATCGTAAACAAAATGATAATTTTAGATTTCCCTGGCATTTTATTTCAAAATTTTATAGTGTAGTTGGATTTCATTTTCAGAAAGCATTTTTGTGCCGAGAAGCTTAAGTTTTAAGTCAAAATCCCCTCCTTCAAAAAGATTGATGCCGTTTGTAAAAAGATTCGGTTCAATGTCAAAATATATTTCGTCAATCAAATTTTTTGAAAGAAACGAAGCGTTTAAAATACCCCCTCCTGCAACGATCACTTGTTTTAAACCTTTGAGTTCCATAAGTGCTCCTATTGGTGAATGTGCAACACAATGGTTTGAATTTGAAAAATAAAGTTTTTTTCGGGAGACCACAACAATTTTTATTTTTGCTTTGACAAATTTTTTAAATTCCGGCTGTTTTGACAGCACTTCATAAGTCTTCCTGCCAATAACAAGCGCGCCAGCCATTTTTACAGCTCTGACATAACTATCTGATTCTTTTTTTGTTAAAAAATCAGCAGAACCGTCTTTTTTATCAATTAGGCCATTCGGCGTTATTGCCATGTATAGAATTACCCTCATAGATAAGCTTGGTTGTTAGTAATTAGCTCCTCTTTTTTTTCTTCAAACTTTACTGTCTTAGACTCCTTTTCTTTTGAATGAAGTATTGAATAAATCGCATCTTTCGCTTTCAAAGGGTCCTTGGCGCATTTTATAACGAATTCTTTTTGCGACCCGGCAGTCTGAATTTCAATATCTCCGAAACCAAGCCATGTAGCGATAATCCCGCTTGTTACAACTTTTATATCCTCTATGCTCTCATATCGAAGCTCTGCAATGTCTCGAGTAAAAAGACCTCTCTGTTCAATATCAATTATCCTGTCACTTGTAACGATCCACATATCAAGATAATAATCAGTCCACTCAATAAAGAGAAATATCCAAAGCACCATGATCCATATCAAATAAAAGAAAAGACAAAGAAAAAAAATAGGAGCTGAGACAGAAGTTCCGGAAAGCACTGACGCAATTCCTCCAAAAAAAAGCGGAGCCAATGCGCCAAATGCTAAAGATACTGCCATCAAAGTAAAATTGAACCAGTGCCGTTTTACCTCAAAAACTATTTGCTCGCTTTCCTGAAAATTTAAATTACTCATTGAGATGCAGTATATCCGAATAATGCAAAAAGCATCGAAATGAGAAGTATCACCGTAACAGCCGTAAACCACCATTCAATGGAAACAATTCTTTTTCCCATAAATTTCGCATAAAATCTCCAATGATATATGAGCGCAACTGTCATAAGCGCCGCAATGATAAGCACTGCAGTAAAAATAAAGACAAGTATCTGCGGAGTAAAAAACGCCAGTATGTTTTCCATCAATCAATTATACACCTCTCTCTTACCCTTCCAAATCTTTTGGCGTCGTGACTTTTTTCCAAAACGGAGTTGGAACAGCGTGAACTTTATGATGATGGATGAGCTCTGCAATCATCTCAGTTAAATAGTATTCTTTTGAATTTCTGTGCTTGTCATCAAAAAAATCAAAAATTCTGTCATCAAGAAGATACACACCTACTGCAACTTCGTTGCTTTTAGGATTCTGTGGTTTTTCTTCTATATCAGTCACATTTCCTTCTTCGTCTTTTAACACAACTCCAAACATGCGCGGATCCTCTATTGTCATTGTTAGAAGCGCAAGATCATAATAAAGAAGATGCTTAACGGCCACTTTGTCATGAATGTCATCGGCATACATTAAGATAAATTTTTCATTTTTAATCTTGTCTTTGCATAGCATAAGCGCCGGCGCCGTCCCTGTAATTTCATTTTGGCTTATGAAAGTTATTTTCTTGCAAATGTTTATATTTTCAAAAAACCTTCTGATCTTATCTTCCATATATCCGACAACAATGATTATTTCGTCGACTTCATCCGGCAACACATCAATTGCATGCTCAAGAAGAGTTTTATCCTTCCACTTCAAAAGTGGCTTTGGAATTTCAAAAGTCAATGGATACATCCGTATTCCTTTTCCTGCCGCCAAAATAATTGCTTTCATAAAAATAATGATATTTTTATGCGCGTTCATGGAGTCGAACCATGGACCTTTCCAGTATCAGTGGAATGCTCTACCAGCTGAGCTAAACGCGCAAATATAATTTTCAAGCCAACTATCACGTCGAATGCTCCCTGCCTGCCGGCAGGCAGGTACCAGCTGAGCTAAACGCGCGTCCGCAAAAACTTATCACATTTTCAGCGCAAAGACAAAGCCGTCCAGCTGGTGTACCAGCTGGACGGCTTTTGTAGCATTCTCTATTTTGTTTCGTTCTTTTGTGTCGGTCTTTGCCGACTGTCAAAAGTGAATCTCACTTCAAGACTCTCGGTATCCCCCGAGAATGAGCATCCTCTCACCAATTTATTGCTAAATTGGTGAGGGAGATCAACCTTTCCGAGCACCACTTTTGGGTATTAACTAAAGTATCAATGCTGCCGCAATATTTCAGCCAAAAATTGTTGGCTAAAGAATTACGACGCTGATACCCAAAAGTGGTGCTCGGCGTTTCAATTTGAAATATTCCACGAACAGCTTCCGCTACCCGTGCCTTGTTACGACTTAGTTCCTGTCACTGAGCTTACCGTAGGCCCTCACATGGAGAGATTTCGGGTATTCCCAGCTCCCTTAACTTGACGGGCGGTGAGTACAAGACTTGAGAACGTATTCACCGCGGTATAGCTGACCCGCGATTACTAGCAAATCCGGCTTCATGAAGTCGAGTTGCAGACTTCAATCCGAACTGGCGCCGCTTTTCTAACGATTTGCTCCACCTTGCGGTATTGCGTCGTGTTGTAGCGGCGATTGTATTATGAGTGTGGCCCAGGGTATCAAAGGGCCATGCTGACCTGGCGTCATCCACGCCTTCCTCCCCGTAAGATGTTCGCGAAGCGAACACAGTAATGAGCAATGAGGGGTGAGTAGTGAGAAATACATTTCTGAATTTCCTCATCACTCATAACTCATAACTCATCACTTATCGCTGCACACTTCGTGCGCATATCACGGGGCAGTCTCGCCAGACATATATAACTGGCAACGTGGGTTGCGTTCGTTACCCCACTTAAGGGAACAGTTCAAACCACGAACTGACGACGGCCATGCAACACCTGTCTACCTGCCTTGCGGAGTTCTACTTTCATAGAAGTGTCAGGTAAATTTCCAACCCTGGTAAGGTTCTTCGTTTGTCATCGAATTAAACCTCATAATCCTCTGCTTGTGCAAGTCCCCGTCTATTCCTTTGAGTTTTAATCTTGCGATCGTACTACCCAGGCGCTTCTCTTAACGCGTTAGCTTCGCCTCTCAGAGGGTCGATACTCCGAAAAGCAA
>DATDXX010000002.1:0-10148 GCA_036517135.1 Minisyncoccota bacterium
TCCAATTTACCTGCAATGAAGCGCCTTGAACGCTTTTCCTTCCGATACCTCTCGATTCGCTGTCGCTCATACAAATTCAAATGTTTAAATTCGCTCATAGATTTAATTCTACAAGTGTTCGGATTCAAAGGTAAATCTCCAATCACGATGAGAATGCACAGAATAGTAGCACCGAGTCCTTGAAGGAGACGGATTTGCCACTTTGGCACAGATTGGGTTGGTGTCGAGGTGCGTTTCATATCTGCGCTCTTTTTACAACAATCAGTAATTTTGTCAAGTATTTTAAAGATTTTTTACTTTAATTTGGTTGCTTTTTTCATCAAGATGTGTAAAATGTTTCCATGACTACATTGGAAGTAAAGAAGCGAAATACAAAAGAAAACTTAGCAAACCTGCGCAAAAGCGGCTCAATTCCAGCTGTTTTTTATGGGCATAAGGAGAAATCCACTCCCATCTCCGTGCCGCTTAGAGCATTTGAGAAGGTATGGAAAGAAGCAGGCGAGTCTACTATCATCACTCTTTCAGGAGATGCTGGTGAGCACGACGCTTTGATACATGAAGTAGATAAGGATCCCCTCACAGGCGATATCCGACATGCTGATTTTTATGTTATAGAAAAAGGCAAAAAGCTTAAAGTGCATGTGCCGGTAGAATTCGTGGGGCTTGCGCCTGCAGTGAAGGATTTGGGCGGAATTTTGGTGAAGGTGCTTCATGAAGTTGAGATAGAGGCCTTGCCAAAAGATTTGCCCCACAATCTTAGCGTGGATGTAACGCCTATCGCTGACTTTGATATCCATATGACGGCAGGGCAGATTGTATTACCTAGTGGCGTAGAGCTCGTCACGAAGCCGGAGGAGATTGTAGCCATGGTAGCGCATCCGAAGGAAGAAAAAGAGGAGGAAGCGGCACCGATAGACCTAACATCAATCGAAGTGGAAAAGAAGGGTAAAGAGGCAAATCCAGACGAGGACGCTCCAGTAGATGCTGTCGTGGCCAAAAGTGGTGATACGGTTCCCTCAAAAGAAAAAGAAGCCCGCCTGAATGTAGTCGGGCAGACAAAAAAAGAGGTAAAGAAATAATATTCTTTGCTCTTTTCATTATGTTTTTTAAAGCTCGCACATTTTCATATTTTTTCCTCGTATCTTTTGTCGCATCATGCGCAAGTCTAGTTTTTCTTTTTGATATTCAATTTGCAGCTGCCGCCACTTATAAATGCGACACTCCAGAAGAAAAGAGGGCGTGTACCGAGCTTTTAAATCAAGCAGAGGCAGAAATAAGCAGTCTCAACAACCAGCTTAATTCCGTGAAGCAGGAGGGTGCGTCCATTGCGCGAGACAAACAAATTCTGGAAATCCAAATCAAACAAGCAGCTCTGCAGATAAAGGCGCATGAGCTTACTATAGCGAATCTCGGCAAAGATATCGCCGCGAAAAGCGCGAATATCAAGACACTCCAGGGCCGCATAGAGTCGGGACAGGAATCCTTGGGCCAGATTTTGCGCCAGACAAATCATATAGATGATTACTCAATGCCGGAGATATTTTTGGGCAACGGCAATCTTTCGGACGCCTTTGCGGATTTGGACGCCTTTGACACGCTCAAACAAAATTTGGCGGAGGTCTTTACCGAATTGCGCGACTCAAAGCAAGCGAACGAAATTGCAAAAGTGGAGCTGGGTAAAAAAAAGGACGCGGAGCTCGACACGAAAGCCGGTATAGAAAGCCAAAAAAGGAAAGTGCAAACAGCAGAGGCGGAAAAACAGCGACTTCTCAATCTTAACAAAACGGAGCAAGGTAATTACCAGAAAATTATAGCGGATAAAGCGGCGCAGGCGGCGCAGATACGGGCGGCTCTCTTCAAGCTCGCGGGTGCCGCGGCGATACCTTTCGGCGATGCCTTGAATTATGCAAAGACGGTGCAAGCCAAAACGGGGGTGGAGCCGGCGTTTCTCCTCGCTGTCATAAAGCAAGAGAGCAATCTCGGCTCCAATGTAGGCAAATGCAATCTGACGGACACCTCAAACGGCACAGGCGTAAATGTGAATACCGGCAAGGTGTGGACGAATCTTATGAAAGCGTCACGCGATGTGCCGCCGTTTTTGGATATCACAAGTAAGCTTGGCTTTGACCCTTTGAAGACGACAGTGTCTTGTCCGATAGCTGGCGTGGCGGGATACGGAGGGGCTATGGGGCCGGCGCAATTCATCCCGAGCACTTGGAAGCTCTTTGAAGCCCGTGTGGCGGCCGCAACGGGGCACGCTGTGCCTAATCCTTGGGCGCCTGACGATGCATTTATGGCCTCTGGTATGTATCTCTCTGACCTAGGTGCTGGTGGCTCTAGCTATGCCGCCCAGAGCCGCGCCGCCTGCAAATATTACGGCTCCGGCGGCTCCACCTGTACCTACTCCAAAAGCGTGATGTCGCTCAAGGCCTCTATTCAAGCCGATATAGATATCTTGGGAGGGTAGTTTGAAAGAAGCTTATGAGCTTGTCAGCTTGTGAGCTGGTAAGGTTAGGTATGATATACTAATCTACATAATAGATAGTTAATATAAATTTATGGCTATTTCTACAATCATTATCATAGTTTTGGCGGTCATCGTCCTTTGGGCGATAGTGGCGTTTAACGGATTCGTGCGACTTACTAATCAGGCGAAAGAAGCGTGGGCGGATATAGAGGTCCAGCTCAAGCGCAGGTACGACCTTATCCCTAATCTTGTAAATGCGGTAAAGGGCTATGCTACACATGAGTCCACAGCGTTTGAGAAGGTGTCAGAAGCTCGGGCGAAAGCGATGGGTGCAGGTGGAGCGAATCCTGCTCATGCGCAGGCGGAGAATATGCTCACAGGTGCTTTGAAATCCATCTTCGCAATCGCAGAGGCGTATCCTGATTTGAAAGCGAATACGAACTTTATTGAACTTCAAAAAGAATTGTCAGACACGGAAAACAAAATCCAATCTGCGCGCCGATTCTACAACGGCACGGTGCGGGATTTGAATACTGCCACAGAATCCTTCCCAGGCAATATGATTGCGGGCTCCTTCAGCTTCAAAAAGATGGACCTCTTTGATCTCCCAGACGGCGACGCAGCAGAGAATCCAGTGTCCGTGCAGTTCTAAGTGTTCTAATTGATGTAGATGTTCTAAATGGCAGAATTCAAAAATTATCGGTTTGAAGATCTAGAAGTATGGAAAATAGGCATGGAGATAGTAGATAATGTATACGCGGTAACAAAAAAATTCCCCAAGGATGAGATGTTTTCTCTGACAGACCAACTAAAGCGCGCATCAACCTCTATAGTTCTCAATATTGCAGAAGGTTCTGGACAGCCAACAAAAAAAGCGTTTGTCCAATACATACAAAGATCAAAATCGTCTGTTCTTGAGTGTGTCGCTTGTTTGAAAATATCTATCAAGCAGAAATTCGTTGAAGAGAAAGACCTACAATTTTTGTTTGCTAAGCTGAAGGAGGAGTATTTCAAACTCATCGGATTAGTAAAATCAATGAAATCCAACACCTAGAACATCTAGAACACTTACAACATTTATAACATCACTATGACCCTCTATACCCATCAGTCATCCAACATCACAAAAACATGGCTCCTCATGGGAGTGTTTTTGGGGCTCGTGGCATTCTTGGGATACTTTGCGAGCGTCTACTTCGGCGATCCGAGCATACTTACCTTTGCCATTATCTTTAGCGTGGTCATGAACATCAGCGCCTATTGGTTTTCAGACAAAATCGCTCTCGCCGTGTCCGGCGCCAAAGAAATCCAGATGAAGGATAATCCCGAGCTTTGGCGGACAGCCGAGAATATCGCTATCGCATCCGGCCTCCCTATGCCGCGGCTTTACATAATAAATGACAGCGCGCCAAATGCTTTTGCCACAGGCAGGGACAAGAAGCATGCCGCTATCGCCGTCACCACAGGACTTTTAGCGAAGCTTGAAAAGCTAGAGCTTGAGGGCGTGCTCGCTCACGAATTTGCACACATTGGCAATAAAGACATCCTGCTTATGAGTGTGGTGGCTGTGCTCGTGGGGCTCATACAAATTATGGCGGATTGGATAATCAGATTTTCGCTTCATGGTGGCAGGGATAGCGATGGTAAGCACCCAATCTTTCTAATCGTCGGCTTCGTGCTCCTTATCTTCTCTCCAATAATCGCGATGCTAATCCAGCTTGCGATATCTCGTAGGCGCGAATTCCTAGCTGATGCCACAGGCGCTCTCATCACGCGCTATCCAGAAGGGTTGGCTTCGGCACTAGAGAAAATTTCTGATTATAGCAATCCTTTGGCCAAGGCCAACAAAGGCACAGCTCATATGTTCATCGCCACACCATTCGGCGGAGATATGAACAAAGATGGCATCCCGGACAAAAAGCAAAAGGCGAGCTTCCTTACAAAAATATTCATGACCCATCCGCCAATGGAGGAGAGGATACGGGCCTTGCTTGGAGAGAGAACGAAACAATAATCTAGCTTACAATGGGCCCAAGAGAATCATTTGGTCACACACCGCAAGAGCCGCCATCCCTTGAGACATTTCCTCCGCAAGAGGAGATGGAGACCACCTACGTAGTAAGGTTTTTTGACAGGGTATTTGAGTTGAAAATGAGGGGTGAGATTGAGGATGAAGATATTGAAGGAATAACAACAAGATTTTTTAGCGCCCTAAAAGATCATCCTGTGGGAAGCCTGAAGAAATTTACGCCCCAACATGCCGCCCAGGCCGTGAGCGACGTTGACCTAACCCTAGTCAATACGCCCGTCTCTGGCGCAATAAGGCTTAAAGATGATCCGGCTGGCAATGTCAAAGACGTGCCGCTTTCTTCGATGGATTTTTTTGAAAACAGGACGACTCGCTACAGAGGATTCTTTGCGAACAAGGAAGGTCATATACCCTATCTACAATCTCTTTTCGGTGTTGGTAAGGACGTGCTCTTTCACGAGGGCAAGCTCAATCAAGCGGTAGCGGAGTATGCAAAATCAAGGATTGAAGGCAAAAAGGTTCTAAACATTGGGGGTAAAAATATGCTTGTTGATATTCTCAAAAGAGATGGTTTGGGGAAAAACCTGAGTCCAGATTGTATCGTAAACATTGACCCGTTTCTCAAGGATGAAAGTGTCAGGATGAATGAGAGAGGAATTTACAAATCAGTTGTGGCTTCTGCTGAAAACCCGGAGCTTGTCGATAAATTGAAAGAGGCAAACGTGCCGGCAATGTATGACGAGGTGTGGGCTTCGTATTCGGTGCCGATGTATCTAGAATCACCTGAATCCATAAAGCAATTTACGGAAAATTTAAAAAGGATTCTGGCTCCCGGGGGCATGGCGAGAATCTTTCCCATTGTTCTTGCACAAAAAACAGGAGAGGATCTTTACAAACATAATTTTCACCAAAAGAAAAAGGCGCTCATCGAAGCTGTCAAGGGAGTATGCGGAGATGAGCACTTCAACGCGGAGGTGGTGAAAACTGCGTACGCTGGCGTAGAAGCAAGATATCTTCTTTTGATTCAGCGGCTTAAATGAGCTAATCTATATAAGCACTGAGGCGTCGCACTTGTTCTTTCAAATTTTGTAAAAATTTGTTTGGATGGTGATCTCAGGCAAAACGGAGGCGTCGCATAGCGGTCTAGTGCGCTGCCTTGGAAAGGCAGTATGGAGGAAACTCCATCGCGAGTTCAAATCTCGCCGCCTCCGTTTTGCTACGGGATAAATCTGACGCCACCTTGGCAAGTTCTAACTCTTGCCGCTCGCCAATATTTATGAAACAATCTGAAAATATAATATACGCGCACAAAGGATTTTTTGATAAAGAGTGCAGAAAATTGTTCAAGGAAAACTCAAAAGAAGTTTGTAGCATTTCTGGCGCAAAGGATCATATCAATATTGTTGAACTTGACGTGAGAAAGTCAAAAGATGGAGTCTTGTACTGCTACCACGGCACCTTGCTTGAATATTATTTTTATCTGAAATTTCCCAAAGATCTATCAACTGTCAAAAGAAAATACGGAGTCAGTTCGCTTACAGAGGTCCTGCAAGTCATCAAGAGTGATAAAATTATTTTTTTGGATATAAAGGATTCAAACATAAGCAAAGAAGATATTTTGAAGGTTTTTGAAAATAGGAAATTCAAAGAAATAATGCTTGGAAATAAATCGACATTATATCTTAGTCGGTTTAATGAAATGCCACTGGAATTCGTAAAAATCATTACTGGAAACATTTTTTGCAACTTTTATGATCTGGAAAAATTAAGGAAAAATAATTTTAAGTATTTCGAGGTCGTATTTCCGTTTCAAGTGCGCAAAAAGATAATTGAGAATGTTCGTGAGGCGGGCATGGAATTTAGATGTATGGGATTGTTTTTTTCAAATATAAAAAGTTATTGGAAAAAAGTGAACAAATACGGCATAAAACACGTCTCGAGCGACTTCATTTGATCGTATGTGTTTCTTAGTGAAAGAAGATCCACCAGTCTCGTCTCCCCAGCGGATAAATCTATTAAATTACTGTGATAAGCTATCCGTATGAAAAAGAAACTGGCGTATTGGGCCTTGTACGATTTTGCAAACTCAATAGTGCTCATGGCGTTTCTCTTTTACTTTTCTCAGTGGCTCGTCATTGATCAGGGAAAGCCGGCTTGGTGGTATAATGCTGCGCTTGTTATCTCTTCTGCTCTTTTTATTCTTACAGCGCCAATTGTTAGTAAAAAAATCGATGCCTCAAAGGCCAAAATTATCGGCCTTCGGTTGTGGACTCTTATGACTTTTGCCGGGTATCTCGTCGTTTCTCTTCTTGTAATGCTAACGGACGGCATGGAAGTCTTGACCACTGTTTTATATACGCTTTCCACTTATGCTTATTTAGTATGTTTTTTGTACTTTACTCCTATGTTAAACGATCTTTCAAAACCGGAAAATCGTTCATGGATATCGGGTATCGGACAAGGCGCTAATTCTATCGGCCAGGTAGCAGGAGTGCTCATTACACTTCCTTTTGTGAATGGACTGACACTCTTTGGCCAACCGGGAAGGGCGCAGGCACTGCTGCCTGCAGTTATCATTTTTGGACTGCTGGCTTTACCGATGCTTTTACTTTATCGCGAGGAAAAAAATATTACTCGGAATGATGCGCAAAATAAGGAAAAACCGAACATTATCGCATTATTCAAGTCGGTTTTCTCATTCAAACCTCTCGCTTTTTTTCTTTTGGCCTATTTCTTTTTTAGTGATGCCTTGCTCACGTTTGGAAATAATTTTCCACTCTACTTGGAAACGGTGCATCATGTAACTGACACAGTAAAATCAGTATTGACTGCCGGTATTCTTATCCTTGCTGCAATCGGAGCCGTTGTTTTCGGCAAGATTGCAGATAAAAAAGGAAAATTGAAGACATTGAAAGCCATTCTCATTATTTGGTGCTTTATTTTCTTGGCAATGGTGCTAGTCACAAGTTTTAAAGCGCTTATTCCGATCTTCTTGTTTGCAGGAATACTATTCGGCGCCGTTTGGGGAGTGAGCAGGGCTTTAGTAGGGGAACTTGCTCCATCGCATCTTATAGCTTCTTCTTATAGTTTTTATGTAGTTGCCGAGCGTTTTGCTACGTTTGTCGGTCCGGCCCTTTGGAGTATCGCGCTTATTGTTATGGGCGAAGGAGTTCAAGGATATCAAACAGGTTTGCTTTTTCTCTCGATGCTTCTCATAATTAGTTTGTTCGTGTTGAAAAAAGTTGAAATAAAGGAAGTAACATAGTTTTTTGAATCAATACCTGTTTTTCTAAAAATATTGTATAATTAAACGGTTGGGGTTTAGCAATAAAAGTCACAATAAATTTATGGCAACAAATCCACCTCCAGGCAAAGGTAGAGTAGGCGCAGTAAAAAAGCGCGACCAAGTTCATAGTCCGCAGAACAAACGCTGGACAAAACGAAACTTGAGAGACGGACGGTTCATGGACCAGAAATTTAATAAGACTCCTTTTAAAGGAGTCAGGAAGATTGGAAAGAAGCGCAGATGATTTTCAAGAAAAAATCAAACGCTTTTTAGGATATTTGATACTCTAGGTCTTTTCGTTTCGGATTTTGGCGCTTTAGAAAGCCATTTTATCTCATTTTTCTTTTTTCCTATATCAATCGGATACTCTCCTGTAAAGCATGATGTGCAAAGATTGCTTCTCGGTACCCCGATTGATTTTATCATTCCCTCATATGAAAGATAATTCAAACTTGTTGCACCTAAAAATTCCCTTATCTCCTCTATTGATTTATTGGCAGCTATCAATTTTTCCTGTTTTGGTGTGTCAATGCCGTAAAAATCTGGATAGCGCACCGGTGGGGAACTTATCATAAAGTGCACTTCTTTGGCCCCTACCTCAAAAAGCGCTTTTACAATTTGGCGCGATGTCGTACCTCTTACAATGGAATCATCCATTACTACTACTCTTTTTCCGTCAATAACTTCGCGGAGTGGGGTAAGCTTTACCTTTACCCCCTGATCTCTTATATGCTGTTCTGGCTCAATAAAAGTGCGATGGATATATCGGTTTTTGATAAGCCCTGTCTCATAAGGTATGCCTGATTCGCGAGAATATGAAATAGCAACCGGCACGGCAGTTTCTGGCACTGGAATTATTACATCTGCTTCTATCGGATATTCCAGAAAAAGCTGTTTGCCAAAATTTTTCCTAACCTCATAGACTGATTTGCCGAGAAGCTGGCTGTCCGGGCGTGAGAAATATACGAATTCAAATGCATCAAGTTGTTCTTTGCCGGGGACAATTTGGGTTGAGCGCATGCCGTTTTCATCCACCACTATCATTTCTCCAGGAAGGACATCGCGCATGTATTCGGCGCCGATAGTGCGAAACGCGCAAGTCTCGGACGCAAAAACAAAACCGCCATTAAGTCTGGCAACTGACAGCGGTCGGATTCCATAAGCATCTCTTATGGCGATCAATTTGTCCTGTGACATTATCAAAATAGAAAATGACCCTGTCATCAGGGGCCATACTTCTTTTATTGCTTCCTCAATTTTTTTGTCTTCCTTAGTGCAAACTTCAAGCGCCTTTACAATCATTTCGGAGTCAGAAGAATTTTCCGTTGACACATTTTTTTCTTTTAGGAATTTCTCAAGGACTTTTGTGTCCGGCAGATTGCCGTTATGCGCAAGCGCGATTGAATTCTTGTCGGTTACGGCGCAATCAACGCCATCATGCGTTACTTTACAGACCTTGTCTTGATGAAAAACGATCGGTTGGGTATGATCGAGGCTGGAGTCGCGGGATGTAGAGTAGCGATTGTGCCCGATAGCAATGTGCCCGCGCAAAAATTTGATTATATTATCGTCGTTGAAAACCTGTGCAACGAGCCCGGTATTTTTGTGGCAATAAATGCAGGATCCATCGGATGTTGCGATGCCGGAACTTTCTTGACCGCGGTGCTGGAGAGCATACAGTCCGAAAAATGTGAGGCGGCTTACGTCAAGGTCTTTGCCATAGACGCCAAAAACAGCACATTTTTCTCCAAGCTTCTTCATGGGCAAATTATACAGGCATAGATGTCTTTGTGCGAGTGAGTCTATAGAAAAGGGTGTTTATAACTGTGATTAGTGGCAAAAATGCTGATATACTATGCACAAGGCAATGGTTATTTTGCCGATTTAATAAATAATGATGTAATTTAATTATGAAAGAATTTAAAAGCCCAGGAAGATTCGATGCTCCTGAGAATAAGCCAAATTTAGGACGAGACGAAAAAGAAAAAGATCCATTTATACCAGTTGAAAAACTACCAGATGTTGGAAGAGATCCTTTTGAGATAGTTGCAGATAAAGAAGAACCAGAAGATGACGATAAATTATGGCCTTCAGAAAGAGCTGCATAGTCGTTTAGTTATTACAGAAGCATATGCAGATCCTTATAGTAGGAGGCGGCGGTAGGGAGCACGCACTCGGCTGGAAATTAAAACAGTCCCAAAAAGTTTCTAAAATTTTTTTTGCACCCGGAAATGGTGGAACGGATGAAATAGGTGAGAATGTTTCTCTTGATCTTACCGATCATAAAAGCCTCTGCGCGTGGGTAAAAAAGAACTCAGTAGATTTTGTCGTGATCGGACCGGACAATTATCTTGCAGAGGGAATGG
>DATDXX010000003.1:0-5986 GCA_036517135.1 Minisyncoccota bacterium
TAAATTTTGACTACATAAGATTCCCTTCGGACGGGCCTATGAACGATATTTATTTCCCATATTCAGAAGGCAAGAGTAAGCCGGCTGTGATGGAGGGAGTGTACAAACATCTGCACGACAAGCTAAAACCTGAGGGTGTCGTCATTTCTGTGGATTTGTTTGGAATGGTGACGACGAATACGGATGATTTGAATATCGGCCAGACGCTTGAGAGCGCGCTTCCGTATTTTGATTTTATTGACCCGATGGTCTATCCGTCGCACTATCCGTCGAATTTCAATGGATGGAAAAATCCAAACACAGTGCCCTACGAGCTCATTCATTTTGTGCTCGCTTCTGCTGTGCGTCGCACGGAGGCGACTAGCACGCTTGTCAGCACTTTTGACGGGGTTTATATCGCATCAAGTACGCCAAAGCGCTATACGAAAGAAGCTTTCGACAAATATAAAATCCGCCCATGGCTCCAAGATTTCGATTATGGAGGCAATTATGGCGTCGCCGAAGTAAAAGCACAAATAAAGGCCACATACGATGTCGGCCTCGACTCCTTCCTGATGTGGGATCCTTCAAACAAATACACCCCTGCTGCGTTTGACAAATCAATTTAATACTGTATAAATCATATAAAGCAAGGTCTTCTTGCGAATGGTCCGGCATATCCGGCAGTACCTTCAAACAAACTACAAAACATCATGAGCGCTGAATACCGCGTGTGTGACAATAACTGTGGGAAAATGCATGAATTTGCATTAGCCCTTGATAGGGGAGGATTTGATCCCTCTCTAGTGCAGCAAATCATCCAGTCCAAAGACTGCCAACTTGCACGATCGATGCATGTTGCCGCTCTCAATTGCTTTCCTTGGGCAGATCAATTCCGATGTATCAAATCGATCGTCATGAGAGTGTCCGTCGAAGATAGCCAAGTCGGCTATATGAAGAAATTCTGGGATGACTACTCTCACCAGTTTGCCGCCCTTGACACAGAATTTCTCGATGCGCAGCTTGATGGCAAGCTCTGGAACCTGATCCCCGGCTATCGGATTCGGGTCAATATCTTCAGGGTATTGGATGTATGCTCCGCAGACGATTGCAATAAATTTGCTCGCTCACAAACGAAGCAATATTTTGGCGTCTCTGCTCTTGCAATGCTTTACAAAGCGGTAAAGGAGGAGCTGCCTCCGAAGCATCATCTCATCGAATTCGCCCCAGTGGATCATTTGTGGTACGGTCGCAATGGCAACCACTTTGTCCCCGAGCTTACTCATGTGAAGGATTTTCATATCCATTCACAGCTTCGCCTCCGGCAATTTGAAGGTGAAGAGTTTGGTGGAGCGAGCAGGAACGACTGTGTCGTCTGCTTCAAGTCCATTCCGGATTGATCTTTGTGCCTCAGCTCTCGCTTCACCGCGCGGGCTGTTTTTTATTGACATTTTTGATATACTGATACCAAGTTCATTATTTAAATCATGCAAGAAGACCCTAACAAAGTGGTATATTTCGCCGAGACGGATTCGCGCAACAGGCGGACGAGGTTTGGCATAAAGACCAAAGACCGCTCTCGACACATGTATGTCATCGGCAAGACGGGCATGGGCAAATCCACTTTGCTCGAGAATCTGGCTATCCAAGATATCCAAGAGCACAGGGGCTGCATATTTATAGACCCTCACGGCAAGACGGCAGACCTCCTTCTTGAATATGTGCCCGAGGATCGCATCAACGATGTGCTCTATTTCGCGCCCTTTGATTTGGATTATCCTATCTCCTTCAATGTGATGGAAGATGTAGGAGCGGACAAAAGGCACTTGGTGGCGAATGGCCTTATGTCTGCATTCAAAAAGATCTGGGTGGATGCTTGGAGCGCCCGGATGGAATATATTTTGAATAATATTTTGCTTGCGCTTTTGGAATATCCTGACTCAACGCTCATAGGGGTCAACAGGATGCTTGCAGACGAGGGTTATCGCAATAAAGTCGTTGAGTATATTACTGACCCGTCCGTTAAAGCTTTTTGGGTGGATGAATTCGCCAAATACGGTCCTCGCTATATGCAGGAAGCGGGAGCGGCAATTCAAAATAAGATCGGCCAGTTTATTTCAAATCCTTTGGTAAGAAATATTATCGGCCAGCCGAAATCCACTTTCGATATCCGCAAGATGATGGATGATAAAAAGATCCTTATCATCAACCTTTCAAAAGGAAGGGTGGGAGAAGCCAATGCCAATCTTTTAGGCGCAATGCTTATCACCAAAATATATTTGGGCGCTATGAGCCGCGCAGATCTCTCTGAGTCCGAGCTTGAAAAATTACCGCACTCTTATCTTTATGTGGATGAATTCCAGAATTTTGCCAATGAATCTTTTGCCGATATTCTTTCTGAAGCCAGAAAATATAGGCTTAACTTAATTGTGGCTCATCAGTATATTGAACAGATGACGGATGAAGTGAGGGCGGCAGTTTTCGGCAATGTAGGCACTATGGCTGTCTTTCGTGTTGGCGCATATGACGCAGAAGTTTTAGAAAAAGAATATATGCCGCAGTTTACAGCGGAAGATCTAGTTAACTTAGGCTTTGCACAGATATATCTGAAACTCATGATAGACGGAGTGACTTCCAAGCCGTTTTCTGCGACAACATTACCTCCCATTGCTCGTCTACCAGAAACATTTAGAGAAAAAATCATTAACTCATCCAGAAAAACTTTTGCCCGTTCGCGCGTTGATGTTGAAAACGAGATAAGAGCATGGCATGAAGAAGCACAGGCAACCACAGGAACTAAGATACAAGATGCCAGGCCAGCAAAGCTAAGATCAAATCCAAGTCCAATTGATCAGGCACTTGCGGCTGTTTTAGGTAAGCCAGTGCCGCCGTCACCAAGAATAAATAATTCATATCAACCGAATGTTGTTCCGATGCAAAATACTAATAGAGAGCAGAATACAGGAGGACAGTTCTCTCGTAACGCTGACAGGCAGAATCCTGATCGAAGGCGTGATCCTGCATATGATAGAGAGAGGGATCTGCGCAAGGCAGTTTCTTTAAGTTATCTTCGCCAGACCCGCAAAAAAGAAAAGAAGGCGCCAAGCGATGAGCATTTAGCTGATCTGCGTTCAGCGCTTGCGTCTATCACAGCGGACATAAATGAAAGCGGTGAGCCAGTATCACAACCTTCCCCAGTCCAAAAACAAACACCTCCAATAAAAGAAACAATCCTAAAACAAGAACCAATCTCAAAGGAATCTAGCAATGCAAGTGAGAAAGTTTCTCATACTGAAAAAACAGAGTATAAAAAAGATGTAAAGGAAGTACCGGAGGAAATACTCAAAAAAATATTGGAAATACAGTAATTTATCCCGTTAGAGATCTAAAGGTTAAGAATACCAATATGAATAAAAAATATTACCTCTTGATGGCAGAAATTAATCTTACAAATAATCACGGTAAGGAAATCAGGAGGATTTCCTATCTCTAATGGGATGATATTTGTTCTCCTTGCACTCATAACTGTCTCTGGTATTGTGGGAGCTGTGGCATTTTTACGCTCAGGTGCTTCTAATGCCCATAGGCAAGAAAATGAACTCCGAGCAGAGGATTTTGAGATAATTGACACGACACCAATTACGAATGAGCGCGAATAACACGAATAAGAAAAATGTTATATTTTATTAGTACATTCGTATGAATTCGTGTATTAGTGTCGCATTAATATGAAAAAGAAAAGAATCCTAATATTTTCTCTTGCTTACGACCCTTTTATCGGCGGAGCTGAAATTGCAATCAAAGAGATAACTGATCAGCTAAAAAATGATTTTGAATTTGACATGGTGACTCTAAGGTTTGCAAAGAGGTATCCAAAATTTGAAAAAATTGGTAATGTAAATGTGCATCGAATAGGAGGAGGGCTCGGCTATTTAGGAAAAATACTTTTTATCCCCCTTGCGGCCCTATACGCTCGAAAGCTCCAAAAAGCCAACAAATACAACGCTTTTTGGGCGATGATGACGTATATGGTATTACCAATTACGCTTATGCGTCTCTTAGGCAATCGCACTCCCTATCTTTTGACATTGCAGGACGGGGATCCTTTTACACATGTATTCAATCGGGTAAGAATCATGATCTGGAAGCCGCTTCTTTCATACGGGTTTCGTCACGCAACGAAAGTGCAAACGATTTCAAATTTCCTAGCTGGTTGGCCAAGGGAGATGGGTTACAAGGGGGAAGTAGAGGTGGTGCCAAATGGAGTAGATGTAGAGAGATTTACAAGAACGTATCCTCAAGATAATGTAAGTCACGAGACAAAGAAAGAAATAGGAAAGAAGGAGGGTCAAATAATTCTCATCTCCACTTCACGTTTAGTGAAAAAAAATGGTTTGTCCGATATCGTTTCCGCTCTTGAATTTTTGCCAGAAAATATTCGATTTATTAATCTTGGTCGTGGACCAGAAAGGACGAGACTAATAAAACTTATTAAAAACAGAGGAGTAGAGAGTAGGGTATCTTTACTTGGGAATTATGGGAATGATCTTGTTCCAAGATTTCTTCAAGGTTCAGATATTTTTGTAAGACCATCTCTTTCCGAAGGATTCGGTATATCATTTATTGAAGCAATGGCTGCGGGATTACCTGTAATTACCACGCCTGTCGGCGGTATTCCTGATTTTCTTAAAGATAAAGAAACAGGTTTATTTTGCAAAGTAAATGATCCCAAGAGCATCGCAGAGTGCGTAAATGAGCTCATCGTAAATTCAGATCTAGCGGCAAAAATAAAACAAAACGCTCTTGCGATGGTCAAAGAAAAGTATGATTGGGGAATTGTGGCAGGGGAGATGAATAAGATTTTTATATCACTATAATGAAAAGGAACTATAAATCAAAAACTCCTTCGTTGGAAGAGATGAAATTGAGCTGGCGTAAAATGTTCAAGGCTATATTTTTCCTACTAGAAGACAAGAAAAAGGCATATATCTTTTACAGTGTTTTCCTCATTATTGTTTTGTTTTATGATTTAGTACCGGCATATGTTGTTAGTAAGGTCGTGGACTTTTTCTCAATGTACACTCCAGATGCTTCGTTAGTACCATTTTACTCTTATGCAATATTCCTTGCGGTGACATGGGGACTGATCTCGCAAATAAGGCTCACTCTCAAGAAACGCCTTACCAATATACAGTCAGAAGTTACGTATCAAACACGAGTTAAGGGGTTCGAGAGATTGCTTGATTTTTCCCTCAAATGGCACGATGCGGAAAATACTGGTAATAAGGTGCAGAAAATCCAGCAAGGAACAGACTCGATGAAAACTTTACAAAAGCTTTTAAGTAATGATATTTTCCCTCAAATAACAACAATCACTGGTGTACTCGCAGCCTTCTTTTTCCTCAACTTTTATTTTTTCATATTCGGATTGGCATATCTTGCGGTCTTCCTTTCTGTACAGATTATATTTTATAAAAAGACCTTAAAGCTCAATTATGAGCATAACACTTCTCTTGAGAGAGCCAGTGGGAGCTACTATGAGGGGCTTAGTAATGTTTTGACCATAAAGACATTGGGAGTTAAAGATGATTTCAAAAAAAATATCAGAGGAAGAGAAGAAATGTCCAAAGATTTTGCACTAGAAAGAGTTGCAGTCAATAATAAAAAGTGGAAGCTTTTTCAGATCGTGAATGCTTTGGCAATTGGAACTGTACTAATACTCGCTGGGCATAACTTCCTTGCAGGCGCGATCACTATCGGTTCTTTGTTCATGGTTTATACATATTTTCAAAAACTAAGCGGTACCATGGCTGATTCAACTCAAGTTATAGACGATCTCATAAGCTGCAAGGTAGGCATATCAAGAATGATGCCGATTTTCTGGGATGAATCAGTGGCAAAACAAGGCGCTCTTAATTTCCCAAAAGATTGGCAATCCCTGTCCATCCAACAAGGTTTTTTCAGATATCACAGCGGTGAGAACGAAACGCGCGATAGCGGGCTTACC
>DATDXX010000004.1:0-3475 GCA_036517135.1 Minisyncoccota bacterium
GAAAATGCACGCATCACCTCTTCTTTACTTGTCTTTCCGCCAGAGGCGGACCCGCCTTTGGCGGGCATCTTGCTGTGCATAATTTCAATTTGGAATTCTTTGAACACTTTTTCTTTAAGCCGCTTTGCCTCTTCTTTAACGGATTTGGCAAGAATCGCCTTCTCTTTGTCCGGGTCGGGCTCATTTATTCTCGGGCATATCACATACGCCTGCCTTCCGGCCTTCAATTCCTCTCGCACTTTCTCATACACCTCTTGGCGTTTATTCGGCAATACAATGTCTGTGATTATTTGCTTTCTCCCAGCCGGCATTTCATCCAAGAGTGATAAATCCAAATCTCCATAAATTGTAAGTGCCAAAGTGCGAGGGATAGGAGTGGCTGTCATACTTAACAAATGGGGGATGACGCCATCCTTGCGCGCGAGCTTTTGGCGCTGATTTACTCCGAATCTATGCTGTTCGTCAATGATGACGAACGCTAGATTTTTGAATTTCACTTTCTTTTGAATAAGCGCATGCGTGCCTATCACAAGCGATATCTTGCCCTCTGCTACCCACTTCAACATCTGGCTTCTGGAGATATCCGTGGAGCCGCTCGGATTTATTTTTGAGGGGAATTTTTTGCATGTTGAGCCCGTAATTAGAGCCATTTCTATCGGCAAGTGCCTGAAATATTCTATAAAAGATTGGAAATGCTGGGTGGCTAGTATTTCTGTGGGCGCCATATACGCTATCTGGAGATTGCCGAATTCTCGTCCTTCGGGATGCGAGTGCACCACGGCATAGCTTGTGGCGGCGGCGACGGCCGTCTTGCCGCTTCCTACATCGCCCTCCAAAAGGCGAGACATCGGGCGCCCCGTCTCCATTTCTTTAGATATCGTCTCTATCGCTTTCTCTTGCGCACCTGTCAGGGGAAAAGGGAGGCGGCCCGCAAAATCGTTTGCGATTTTGCGGGCGTCTTTTATTTTGACCGATTTCATTTTAGAAAGCTCCGCTCGCTCAATTTGCTTTTGCAATTGGATAAGAAATACTTCTTCAAACGCAAATCTTTTCCTCGCCGCTTCAAAATCATTCACTTTTCTCGGAGCGTGGAGCCAAATGAAAGCCGTCTTCAATGTCGGCAGAAAATATTTGGAGAGCATTTCTTTTGGTATCGGGTCAACGACATTATCTAGTGTGCCAGATTTGAAAATTTTCTGAATATGATGGAATATCCAAGCAGAGGAAATAGCTCGCGTCTCAGAATATACTGGGTAAATCGTTGCGGGCGCGTCTTCTCCGGCAAAAAGTGATTCTCCTCCAATTTCTGGTATTTCAGCCACTTCTTCTATCTTTGGATTTGAAAAGTAAAGCTCATTTTTTCCTTCTGATACTTTACCCTCTACTCTCACCTTACTACCTTCTTGGAGTATCTTTGCCAAATACGGCTGGTGGAACCATACAATGCCGATACTTCCGGTAGAATCCTCCACATTCGCCTTAGCCATCGGCACTTTGCTTTTCCAACCCTTTTTCGTTTCCAAATTTTTTATCTTCCCAAATATTGCGGCCAGTTCGCCCTTTTTGAGATTGACAATTGTTGTGGCCTTGGAAGTGTCCCCATATCGGACAGGGTAGTATCGCAGCAGATCTTCAATACTAAAAATCTGAAGCTTTTTTAGCCCTTGTTTTTGGAAAGGAGTCAGCCGAAAATGATTTTCCAGCTTATCAAGAAGTTTCATTATACATTCAAACTATCACGAGATGTTTATTTTGTGAATTTGAAAGAAGAAAAAATTTCTTTATATATTCCACTATACTCTTTGGCATCTCCAGTAGCTCCCAACCTATACCAATAATTATTAAATTTTATTGGTATTGTAAAAAACGAGCAATCTCCTTTAGCCGCTACAATCTGTCCTTCGGGAACATCGTATAGTGATGGGTCACAATATTCATATCCATCAGGAAATATGTATGCGATTTGAGAAGATCCGGCAATAACTGCCTCTTGTTTCTTAGGTGCATCATATATAAAAAGTGGACCTTCTTTTCCATTCCCATAAACTAAAATACCTATTTTGTGTTTTTTATCTTTATCAACCATTGATACAATTGATGGGATATTGTTAACCTCTGGAGGATACATTGATGAAGTTTCGGGATCCGCTGTCCAATCTGAAGGATAACTTATCGAATAACCATATTTTTCATTTTTGTATGTTTTCCAGTTTGAAGTGTCGGCTAAAGACGGATCTGTAAATTTGAAGGTAGAGAGGATTTTTGATGCACTCTCATTAGGCCATGGCGTAAAGCTAATTCTAAATATATAATTTTTATTCAATGTATATAGCAATACTGAAGGATATTTTTGATTGCTTTCAGAAACCATAGAATAAATGACCATTATCGCTGGCTTGCTGGTAATTAAACTTTCCGTAACTTTAGCATCAGTAAGAGGGATTTGTGTAGGCCAATTTGGATCCACAATACCATAGAACTTTTTCACGGATTCGCGCAAAAAGTCAATTCCTTCTTTTGATTCAGGATTCTTATAAGCTTGAATTGCTCCGCTGAGAACTTTTTCGTCCTTATCTATGAGAATATTCAACAGATAGGAAGAGTTTTTGCCGGTCGGAAGTTCGGCTACTCTTATATCAGAAGAGTATCCAAACTCAAATCCATACTTTTCATTTTTATATGTTTTCCAGTTCGAAGTGTCAGCTGAAATACTCTGACCACTGCTCGTAGTGACTGTTGTATTCGATGAACCTGTCGTCGGTGAAGTATCCTTATGATCCGCAGGCTCGTAATCCACTGGAAAATTACCTTCTGAAAGATTCATGCTTTCCTCGGCTGGCACATCTTTGTAATATACTTTATATGCTCCGAATCCAGCGATACCTAGCGCAAGGATTATGATAATTGCAATCCCAGCAAAACCTTTTTGATGATTTTTCATACATTACATTATTACATATTAAATCCTGAAAGCACCGCCCGAGGCAACGACCGAATCATTATTGCCGGTATTGTTGCATATGCGTTTAAGTTGCAGAATTTAGGACTGGGGTAATATTCTTTCAAAAATTCTTTCGATTCCTCTACGGTTCGAATCTTTAGTCCCGGTGGGGGTTGTGTCGCAAAACTGTGGCAATATGATGATTCCACATAGCTGGCTACAAAGGATATTAGAATCAGTGTTAGAAGCACAATGACTATGATTTTTGTTTTTTTCATTATGTCATTATTAAACCATAAATCAGACAAAATAGGTAATTCCTGTCATATTGAGAGAGTTGCTCGTCAGTAGTTTTTGTAGTATTATAAGGCAATGACCACGATAACAATCCCCAAAAAATCAATAAAAGATGATTTGATAATTATCTCCAGAAATGAACTCGGGCGCCTTTTGTCAATTGCGCAACATGTCCCCAAGACAGACATGGAAGATCTCATACAACGCGCCTTGGAAGCTAAGGCAGGCAAAAATGTG
>DATDXX010000005.1:0-24827 GCA_036517135.1 Minisyncoccota bacterium
GAGCCCCGAGGTATTGTTGGAACTCGCTTCACTCGTTTATTACCGCGGCAGAGCCGCGGAGTATTGAACTTTGTTAGCTCCTCGGCTCGGAAATGGAAAAGAGTACTTTTCCATTTCCCTCGCTCTACGTCGCCAATAAAAAATCCTTGTCTGTTTTTGAGCAGAACAAGGACTGAAAGATTAGTATTGTCGCCTGATTTTCTTCAGCAAGTGGCATGCCAAATAGAAGATATACATCACGATACAAAAGAGGCAGACCAGGGCAGTGACACATGCAGATATGAATCTGGCAGATTCGTGCAAAGACAATGGCCACTCCCAGCTTCTGGCATGTCTCAAAATCTGCAGTGGATTGCCGAAAATGAAATTGATCACAAGCGACACTACTGAGACAATGAAAGTTACCACCATAAACGGTTTCCCATCAACTGCGTCAAACATCTCGACGAAACAGATCAGGGTAATGGTCGCCATGAGGACGATGAAAAGAGTAAGTAAAGTGGTTAGCATAAAAGTACAGGTAAACGCGGCCATCCTCAAAATACAAACAGATTCTGAATCAGGAAGACCTCCTGGATAATATTTACTTACTTCGATGTCAATTGTCAATGTTGCTAAAATACCTTTGCCTAACTTTGTTTTTTTGTGTTTTTTGATATACTCGGACGATCCCCGTAGCAAAGCAAAGCTTGCTGTGGGACAAGTGTTTTATGGATCACATTAGAAACTTCTCAATCATTGCGCATATAGATCACGGCAAAAGCACCCTTGCCGATAGGATGCTTGAGTTGACGCATACCATAGAAGCGAGAAAGATGCGCGAGCAGGTGCTTGATGATATGGAGCTTGAAAGAGAAAAAGGCATTACCATAAAAATGCGTCCTGTCCGAATGAAATATACTCTACATTCTACAGATTACATTTTAAATTTAATAGATACACCGGGCCATATTGATTTTTCATACGAGGTGTCGCGGGCGCTTAAAGCCGTGGAGGGTTCTATACTTCTCGTGGATGCGACGCAAGGGGTTCAGGCTCAAACCTTAACCACCCTTGAGATGGCAAAGCGCGCAGGTATCAAAATTATTCCGGTTCTTTCAAAAATAGATTCTCCGAATGCGAGGAAAAAAGAAGTCAAGGATGAAATGATGAAGCTTTTAAAATGCGATCTGGAAGAAATCATTGAAACTTCGGGAAAAACAGGTGAAGGAGTAGAAAATTTATTTGCTGAGATAATCAAACGAATACCGGCGCCTACTCAAGAACTTACTGACGGGAAAGGCTGCCGCGCACTTGTTTTTGATTTCCAGTATTCCAATCATAAAGGAGTAATAGTCTATGTGCGCGTTATGGAAGGAACCATTTCTCGCCAGAACGAATTGGTATTTAAGGTTGCTGGTAAGAAATTTTTTGCGCTGGAGGTGGGAATATTTATTCCTGAGGAAACTGCCACAGAGAAAATTGGGGCGGGAGAGATTGGATATATCGTAACAGGCATAAAAGAGCCCGGCATTGCGTCTGTTGGAGACACTATAACGGGATTTAAAAATCCTTTACCTCTACTTGCGGGATATATGAAGCCGAGCCCTGTGGTATGGGCGTCGATATATCCCGAAGATGCAGACGATTTCGCATTGCTTATGCAGGCATTAGGTCGTCTTAGTCTCTCGGACTCCGCTTTTTCATATGAAGAAGAATCATCCGGCACACTGGGACGCGGATTTCGGTGTGGATTTTTAGGACTTCTTCATTTGGAAATAATTACCGAACGATTAAAGCGCGAATTCCATTTATCGCTTGTCATCGCAACCCCATCCATAACTTATGAGGTTAAGCTAAAAAATGCCATGCCTGGTGGCAAGGCAGGCAAGACAGAAACGATATATTCTCCTTCGCGCTTTCCTGAGCACGGACAACTGTTGTCAGTAAAAGAGCCATGGATGGTAATTACTATTATTACTCCGTCAAATTATACAAGCGCTATCTACAAGCTTCTTTACGATCATGAGGCTGAACTTGGAGAAGTAGATGATTTTGGCGACGGACGCGTTGCTATGCACATCAAGATGCCACTTCGCGAGCTCATGCGCAATTTCTTTGATGAATTAAAAAGTGTTTCCTCTGGATATGCTTCGCTTGCTTACGAATTTGAGTCAATGAGGTCGGCAGAAGTGACTAGAATGGATATTCTGGTAGCTGAAGAGCCGGTTGAGGCCTTTACACGCGTAGTAGCTCAAAAGAGATTGCAGGAAGAAGCAGAGAAAATTGTAGGTAAGCTCAAGGAAATTCTGCCAAGACAAATGTTTATGACCAAAATCCAAGCTCGCGCTAACGGCAGGATAATTTCTTCTGAAACTCTCTCCGCCTTGAGAAAAGACGTAACGGGATATCTTTATGGAGGGGATGTGACCCGCAAAAAGAAATTACTGGAAAAGCAGAAAAAAGGCAAGGCAAAAATGAAAGAAAGAGGAAAAGGCAACGTGAACATTCCTCACGATGTGTTTCTAAAAATGATGAAAGAAGGGTTGGAGTAGCAAGTTTTCAATTGCTTACTAGCCTCTAAGCTTTACAGCTTCTTACTAATAGCTAAAAATAGGGAAATAAAGGACGATCATACCAATAATAACCAGTATTCCCACAACCATAAACGCTCTCTGAATAGTCCTTTTTGCTTTTTTTCCGAATAAAAACATCTTAGTTAATTTAGTTTTGTATTGTAGAATATTATCATACTCGCTACGTTCTACAAGTGAAGTCGCTTGTCTGCTAGCGATCAACCATATATACCAAATTATGAAACGCTTTGAAGTCAAAAAACAGTTCCGATCACGCCTCTATTCCAGAGTGACCATTGTTATACTTCTTCTTTTTGTTATTTTTTTTACAAACGGAGTTGTGAATATTTATCTTCGGGAAGCAGAAAGTAGCAAGATGCGCAGTGAAGCGGAAGTCAAGCTCGTGGATCTTACTTCTCGCAAGAAAAAATTATCCGCAGAAATTGAAAAGCTGAATAGCAGTGAAGGAATAGAAGAAGAAATCAGGACAAAATTTAATGTTACTAAACCTGGCGAAAAAGTAATACTTGTAGTTGATGATAGTGAGGCCTCATCCACAGACCAAAGTCCCGGATTTTTTGCCTCTCTTTGGGCTAAGATTTGGAAATAGGGAAAAATTTGCTATAATATCCGACTATGGATCAAACAGACACTATGTCCGCCAAAGGCGGATCCGCCTCTGGCGGAAAAAAAGCAATTATCTACACGACGCCAACATGCCACTATTGCAAGATGGCTAAGGAGTTTTTCAAAGAGCATAATGTGGCCTATGAGGAGTATGATGTGGCGACGGACCAAACGCGGCGCAAAGAAATGGTGGATAAAAGCGGCCAGCTCGGTGTGCCGGTCATTGATATTGAGGGAAGTATCATTGTTGGTTTTGATGAGGATACGATAGCCAAGGAGCTCGGAATTTAGTATATTCTCTCTCGCGCCCTCGTAGTTCAATGGACAGAACTCCCGCGTCCTAAGCGGTTAATGTCAGTTCGATTCTGGCCGAGGGCATTATGCTTCAAATTACAAAGGCGCAAAAAGAATACGAGCTATTGGATAGCGGAGAAGGCGAGAAGCTTGAGAGATTTGGCGCTTTTGTGTTGCGTCGCCCGGACCCGCAGGCATTGTGGAAAAAGAATTTGAGCCCTAAAGAATGGGCTGATGCCTCTGCTAGTTTCGTGAGGGATGAAAATAATGGTAAATGGAATTTAAAAAAAGGCGTGCCTAAATCATGGGATATCGAATTTGGAGGACTAAAATTAAAAATTTCTCCCACACCATTCAAGCACACAGGGCTTTTTCCCGAGCAATTATCGAATTGGCAGTGGGTGGAAGATCTGATAAAGACCCAAAACCCAAAACCCAAAACTCATAACTTAAAGACAAAAGTATCCATACTCAATCTTTTTGGCTATACAGGAGGGGCTACACTTTCGGCGGCTTCAGCAGGGGCTCAAGTATGCCATGTGGACGCTTCCAAATCAGCCATAAGTTGGGGCAGAGAGAATGCCGAGCTTTCTGGACTTTCACAACAACCAGTCAGGTGGATTCTAGACGATGCATTTGCATTTGTGAAAAAGGAATTGAGACGGGGCAAAAAATATGATGGCATAATTATGGACCCGCCGTCTTTCGGTCATGGGCCGGATGGTAGGATGTGGAGGATAGAGGATGATTTTGTGGCGTTTGTAGAGGAGTGCAAAAAGCTTCTCTCCGATAAGCCGCTCTTCTTCCTAATAAGCGGCTACGCCTCTGGATACTCGTCTGTAGCATACAAGCAAAATATTTCTGACCTCTTATCAAAATTTGGTGGGACGCTGGAAGATGGAGAGCTCGCTATTGAAGAATCAAAGTCCGGCCGTCTGCTCCCTTGTGGAATTTTCGCACATTGGCAACGCTAAAATTTTAAGGTAAAATGGCTTTTGTGGATGACATGGTTAATTTAGACGAAGAAATGGAAAGTGAGTTAAAAGAAATCAGAACGCTCGTAGAGGATAATAATAAAATTCTTCATTCAATGCAGCGAAGAGCGAGATTCGCCGCAGTCATGCACTTTATATACTGGTTAATAATTATTGGTGGTAGCATCGGAGCATTTTATCTGATTCAGCCATATGTAAAACAAGTTAGCGGAATGTATGATGATATCAAAAAGACACAGCAAAAAGCATCTGATTTTTCTCAAAATTTCAGCGGTTCAATAAAAGATTTTTTTTGAGGAAACAGTTCGGGTAGCCAATAACATTCCGAGATAGTGCCGACGATGCTGTTGGCATCCCGACCAAAGCGTCGGGACTCAGTTTCGCCCTTTAGAAAATTGACTCGAAAAAAGTAAAATGCTGGGATAGCTCAGTTGGTAGAGCATTTGCCTGAAGAGCAAGGGGTCGCCGGTTCGAGCCCGGCTCCCAGCACCAATAAATGCCCGCGTAAGCGGGCATTTAATCTAAACGAGTGTAAAGGAGGTCGAGAAAATATTCGTTGTACAGTTAGGGAAGGTAGTAAGTTTCGAACGTAGAAAAATCGTGGGTTTTCGAGTGCCCTTGTCACTCGGCATAAAAATCTTTACCCCATTAGAAGCAGAACGCTCAACAGCTTGCTACGAGGTGAATGCAATTGGTTTTAGCGAACACGAGGTTAATGCCTTGTGTGAGCTTCTAACGAGGTTTACATAATACAGATTTACTGTAACATTCACCGTCGATGAATGTTACCTTGAAAAGTTTGCGCCAGCTCTGCGTGGAGTTAGCACAGGAGGACAGAATAATGCAATCCCGCCTATCGCCGGCAAAGATAATGGATTTAAACAGAAGAAAACTCTGCTACTTTGTGATGGATAGCCAAGGTGTGGTAACAGCGTTTGCCGCACTATGGCCCACATATCGTAAGGATTTCTATGAGTTTGGCACCCTTTGGGTGCACAGAGATTATAGAAATAAAGGAATTTCCACAACTATCTTTGATCGCACTATGTCCTGCGCCAGAAAAGGATCGCTGGTGTTCCTTATAACCAAAAGTCCGAAAGTGGTACACGAAGCGAAGAAAAGGAAGTGGGACGAAGTTCTTTATTGGCAAAGTTCAAGCAACTGGCAAAAAGCTTGTGTACCTTTGGGTATTTCAAGCAAAGAAAGTAAAAGATCCTTTACTGCCGATTGTAGATTATTCTACACGATACTCGATTGAAAAATCGAGTATTTTTTATTGGCGACGTAGAGTGAGGGAAATGGAAAAGTACTCTTTTCCATTTCCGAGCCGAGGAGCTAACAAAGTTCAATACTCCGCGTCTCTGCCGCGGTAATAAACGAGTGAAGCGAGTTCCAACAATACCTCGGGGCTTTGCCCCGAGGAACTTTATTCAGCACCAAATTTTTGTTAACAAAAATTTGGTGCTGAATTTATCCTAGAAAGGGCTCAAACAGTAATCTAAGTCTACTTGAATATTCGTCTTGCGATAAGCACTCCTGCTCCAAGAAAAAGGAATAGAACAGACTGACTGAGGTCGTTGACCCTCGCTTTTTCCCGCGCCTCTTTTATTCCAGAAAGACAATTTTGCTTTTGCATTTCATTCTGGATTTTTACCAATTCCTCATTTTTCTTCAGCTCTTCAGCTGATGGAAGGGGAGGTGCATCCGGACTGTTTACAATATCGTGCGGTAAACCTGGGTAGGATAGATAAGGAGTAGGGTAATAAACATAATTTGCTATACAATCCTCTTCTCTGCCAGCGTAATATGGTATTTGGGCGGCGCTCTGAAAAAACGGAAAAGGAGGATATACACCTTCCTGCGGGTATTTCTCAAATGCGAATATATTAATACATGTCCTTGCTAGCCCATAGATACCGAAAAGAAGGAGGACTACCCCGATAAAAACCATCCACTGGCTGGACCTCTTATTTGGCTGTATCTCTTCCATAAAATTTACTTATTAATAATAACTATATTGATTTTACCCGAAGCTTTGCCTGCTTGCCTTTGTCTACTTTTGGCAGACGAATGGTAAGAAGACCCTTATCTTCCGTCGCCTCGGCTTTTTCAATGTCCACTTCCTGCGGCAAAAGAACTGTGCGAGAAAATGAGCCCCAATAGAGTTCCTTATGAAAATAATCTCCTTCATCTATAGTACTTTCAGAGGTGCGGCTGCCTTTGATTGAGACCATGTCGCGAGAAAGTGATATATCCAAATCTTCCTTTTTGACGCCTGCAATTATCGCTTTGACTATAATTTGAGTCGGCGTTTCATAAACATCAACAGAAAGCTCTCCATCGGTCTCGTCATCAGTTGCCCATCCGGAATGCTTCGCTACCTCATGGTGTATCTTCAGGTCGCTATCTTGCTCCTCCGGAGAGAGCGCGCTGGTAAGTCTCTTAAAAAAAGATTTTTCTTTCGCCATTCCAATTAGAAATTAGATGATTTTGATAAATTCTGCATTCTGTGTATTCTAGCATGATTGTCACATAAATAAAAGCGGTATTAACCCTTATGTTAGCTCCTCGGCTCGGAAATGAAAATTGGAATTTTTCGTTTCTCTCGCTCTACGTCGCTAATAAAAATTGACTTACGGCAAATTTCTAATGGGACAAGTTTTTAGGAATTTTGATTAATGATAATTTTTTAGAGCTTTTTATTTTTTCTAAAATTACAATTACTGCTATAAGTCCTATCCATACTCCGGAAAATATCAAAAGCGCATGATTCTGTCCTTCAATTATAAGACGATTGAATACAGTATGCAATAGGGTAGCAACAAGAAGTCCTATAAAAACAGCAACTCTTTTTACTTTTGTTGATTTATAAAACGTAAAACCGATGGCTATACCGACCGCTCCCGATGCGACAACATGGACAAGCGTGGCACCTACCGATCTAAAAGTAATAGTCATGAGCCCCTTGGCAATATCTCCTACAGAAAGCGGATCAAACAGAAAAAGTATGTTTTCTCCAGCAGAAAAACCAAGGGCGGCTGTGATGAGATAGATTGCGGGATCAATGGCTTCATCGCAGAAACGTGTCCTTAATCCGACAACATAAGCACTTGAAAATTTTAAGACTTCTTCTATGGCTGCCCAAGCAAAAAACGACATGGTCGTGTATTCTATTAAAAACAGACCAGTAGCCTGCTCCAAAAAACCTGCGACGAAGATGCTAACCATGCCCAAGAGAAACGCGCCTACGATGAGTCTTCGCGGTTCGCGATGATTTGCTTCACGAAGCCAGAACTCAAGCCACAAAACTGCCGGGATCACTCCACCCAAAAAACTCGCTATTATTACACTTGCACTCATTTACCCATATTATCGCTTGGAAACGGCCACTTTTCAACCATAAGTATTGAATCTTTTTTCCATGTTTGCCAGATTTCTTCCGTCACAAACGGCATGAATGGGTGCAAGAGCTTCAAAATTATTTCAAGCGATTCCCGCAAAAAATTCGCCCGCGAATTTTTTGCGCCCTCATCACCACCAGCGAATATCTCTTTGCTCTCCTCCAATATCGCATCCGCAAATCTATGCCACACATAATGATACATTTTCTCTCCAGCAAGATAAAATCTATAATTGTCCATATCAGTAGTTATATCTTTTACACAGGTGTTTCTATCAGCAATAAACTCTTTATCTTTTTTTTCAAAAACAGAAAAAGCAGCATCTCTCTTAATGTTTTCTGTGCTGGACAAAATGAATCTGGCAATGTTCCATATCTTATTCGCGAAATTTTTGTATGCTCTTATCTTATCTTCGGAAAGAGAGAGTGAAGTGCCAGGTGTGTTTCCAATAACAAGACCAATACGCAATGCATCGGTACCGTATTTTTCTGTGAAATCAAGCGGATTTATAACATTGTCCTTGCTCTTGCTCATCTTTTGGCCCTTAGCATCAAGCACGAGCCCATGAAGATAAACAGTTTTGAAAGGAATTTTATCGGTAACATAAAGTCCGAGCATTATCATGCGCGTTACCCAGAAAAATATTATTTCTCCTGCAGTCTCCATAACATCCGTCGGATAAAAAGTTTTAAAGTCAGGACTCTGTGGATACCCAAGAGAAGCGAATGGCCATTGGGCGGAGGAAAACCATGTATCAAAAGTATCGCTATCTTTACGAAGCGTTTCGCCACATTTGTCGCAAGTTTTTTTTGAATCATCTAAATCTACAAAACCTGCGTCGCACTTATCACATATTTTTGCCGGTATAGGTATACCCCAGACAATTTGGCGGGATATATTCCAATCAATAATATTTTGAAGCCAATGAGAGCTTATCTTTTTATAATGCTCTGGAATGTATTTTATTTCTCCGCTTTCTATTTTTGCTAGCGCTTCTTTGGCAAGCGGCTTCATTTTTATAAACCACTGGCTTTTTATCTGGGGTTCGATTACGGTGCCGCACTTATAGCATGTTCGTACGATATGCTTGTAATTTTCATCAATTTTCTCCAAGAGTCCTTTGCTCTTCAATTTTTCTACAATGAGCGGCCGAGCTTTTTTTATATGAAGCTCTGCGAATTCTCCTGCAATTGGCAAAAGCTTTCCCATTTCATCAATAACCTGTTCTTTATCCAAACCATGTCTTTCTGCTATCTCAAAGTCCGCTGTATCATGCCATGGTGTGATTGTCATAACACCTGTGCCGAATTCCATGTCTATCGCATCATCTTTTACTATGGTTGCGGTAATAGGTCCGTTTATCCATTCCAGATCAATTTTTTGTCCGTCTTTGTATTCTTTATAGCGTTTGTCATCCGGATGTATAACAACATACTTGTCGCCGAACTTTGTTTCGGGGCGCGATGTGGTAATTATGAAAGGGCCGTATTTAAGATAATAAAAATTTTCCGTTCTTTCTTCATCTTTTATTTCCAGATCAGAAAAGGAGGTCTGATGCTTGGAGCACCAGCTTACTATTTTTTTGCCGCGATACAATAGACCGTCATCTGAAAGTTTTTTGAAAGTGCTATAGACGTTTTTTACTATATCCTCATCAAGAGTGAATTTCTCACGCGACCAATCGCATGAGGCACCCATTGTTCGCACCTGAGATTTTATATTCGCAGAATTCTTTAGTGTAAAATCCAGAATCTCCTCGTAGAGTTTTTTTGGATCCATTCCGAAGCGCGATCTGCTCTGCTTTTCCAACTCTTTTTCATATACCACTTGGGTCTCAAAGCCAGCATGATCAAGGCCAGGAAGCCAGAGCGTTTTGTAACCTCTCATTCTTTTGTATCGAGTCATTATGTCCTCTATTGCCATAACTAGTCCGTGTCCCGCATGAAGCGATCCGTTAGCATTGGTAGGGGGCATTATTATCGTAAATGGTTTCGCATCGGGCGCTACGACTCCCTTTTCTATGCAGACATCAGGGTTGAAAAGCCCGCTTTGCTCCCATAGCTCGTATATCCTTTGCTCTGTTCCTGCCGGATCGTATGGCTTCAAAAATTTCTCATGCATGAGGGAATTTTATCATTTTTTTATCTACTTCTCTATCGGCAGATTTCCGACTGCCCTTATCTTTCCTAAAGGCTTAGCCTTTGTGTAAAGGCCCGCGACACCTATCATCACAGCGTTGTCTGTGGCGAGGGCTTTTGATGAGCCGAGAAATTTAATATTAAATTTCTCGGCGAGCTTCTTCAGGTTTTTCATGATGTATGTATTTGCAGATACTCCGCCTCCAACGACGAGAGTTTTTATCTCCCACATGTCGGACATGTGGGCAAGTGCCTTGGCCGTTTTTGATACAAGCACATCCTTTACTGCTTCTTCAAATTCTCTAGCGATTTGTTCTTTTTCCTTTTGTTCTACCTTCCACCCTCCCTGCCCGCTTTTACTTCGCTCAGGCGATGGCAGGCGGGTACTTTCTACTTTCCTCACTAAATAAAGCACCGCTGTTTTGAGCCCTGCGAAAGAGAATTCCAGATTTTTTGAGTGCATCATTGGCCGAGGCAGGGTGAAAGAGTTGTTAGCTGTTAACTTTTGGCTTCTAGCTTTTTCGGCAAGGCGGGCGATGTGGGGGCCGCCGGGATATGGCAGGCCGAGGATGCGTGCCACCTTATCATAAGCTTCACCGCAGGCGTCGTCGCGCGTAGCTCCGAGGAGCTTACAAGAGGTTGGGCTTTTGGCAAGTATTAGCTCTGTGTGGCCTCCGGATATGAGTAGCCCAAGGGCAGGGAATTTGATGGTCTTACTTTCTGCAAGAGGCGCTAAAAAATGCCCCCGCATGTGATTTACAGGTACTATAGGCACATTCCAAAGGATTGAAAGCGCTTTGGCGAAATTTATCCCTACCCAAAGCGCCGGCTCAAGTCCCGGGCCGTATGTGACGGCGATTCTGTCTATTTTTGGTGGTCTGATATTCAGCAAACGCTCTTGTAAGGCATCAAATAATTCAGGCTCTCGTTCTAGGATTTTCCTTACCCGAACGATTTTTCCTTCAGGAAAAATCGTTTTATGGTGTTTTTTTAATTTCAATACCTTCAGCAAAGCTGGCACTAAATTCTTTGCATGCGCCATTTTTGCCTTCATAGGAAAGACACCTCCATACTTTTCGTGTATCTTCGTCTGGGAAATAATCGTATCGCCCAGCACACGGAATTTACTTTTCTTTACTTCAAGCAACGCAATTGCAGTATCATCACACGAAGTCTCTATAGCAAGGATTTTCATAAAGAGATCCCTATGACATCTTTTGTTACCTCCTTTAAATCTCTATTGGCATCTACAATGATCGCTCCTTTTCCCTCCATTTTATTCTCCCACCATTCTTTCCAACTTAACACCCAATCTTGCACTTCTGTTGTTTTTGCAAAATCGTTCTTTGTTCTAGAGGTGAGTCTATGGCGGGTATTTTCATCGTTTACTTTTAAGAGGACAATCTTATCAAATAGTGGAATAATCTCATTTATATTAGTTGCATTGCCGCAGTAAAAAGCAATTTCCTCTTTCTCGCTCTCAATAATTCTCTTAAGTTTTTCTCTATCACAAATCCAGTCCATCCCTCTTACTTTTTCAAGATTATCATTGTCATGATCTACGACCGGCTTACCTGTTTTTTTATCTATCATGCTAAACAAATCTGGCAAATCATCCATATCATAAGCAGAATAACCCATCATTTTCAATTCTTCGCTCAGTGCAGTTTTTCCAGCACCACTGGCTCCTGTGATCAAAATAGATTTTTTCATTTTTCGCAAAAATATTTGATTATTGTCTCGGCGGTCTTTTTAGGCGAAAGATTGGTGTTATCGATAACCAAATTATTGTTTACGGGTGCTGAGGTTGTAAAATCTTTAGCCTTAAGAAAATCCCTCATTATTGAAACATCTGTAAGTTTTCGATATTTTTTTCTTGAAGCTACCTTTACTCTTTTCAGAAGAGTTTTCTTTTTCGCTTGCAAATGGACAAACAGCACTTTTGCACCAGCTTTTTCTAAACGTCGCTCTAAAGTCTTTAAATATTGCGGATCTGATAATCCAGTAGGGGAATTATAATCATGCGCATAGCAATGGGTTATGACTAAGCTGTTCCCGAATTTTGCAGCCGTTTCGTAAAATTCATAACGAAGTTTTTCTACTATTCTATTTGATTCAAGGGTATTACGCTTAAATACACTCCACACCAGATCATTGATAAGATGATTATGCGTTAGTTTATATCCAAGTTTTTTTGCCAGCACTTTTCCCACTGTCAATTTATCGACAGCCATAGCTCCGTACAGTACTATTATCTTACTTTGGTTTTTTTTCTTTCTCATGAATTTGTGGAACGGAAGAGGTGGGGTTTGGTCACAAGTATTCGCCTATTGGCGAATCTCGCGACCCACCTCGTCCCGCCTCTATGCGGACTCCGACTTTCAAATCCCACCTTCGTCAGTTTTTACCAATACAGATTGGTTTAAACTGTCGGAACGGAAGAGGTGGGATTTGAACCCACGAGGAGCTTTCACCCCTACCGATGTTCGAGATCGGCGCATTCAACCGCTCTGCCACTCTTCCATATGTTCATGTAATGTAGCAAACATGTAAGTCTGAGGGCAAGTTATAGTTATCTCCTAGGTTTCTTTTTTCTTTAATCTTCCTTTGAACATGATGATATTATCAAGATTATCGCTTTTAAGAGGAAAGCTCACATCTGACAGATTAACTTTGATACCCTCCAGTCTGGCCGCGGTAGATGCGACAAAATCATATGCTTCGCCAAGGCAACGCGTCATGCTCTTCATACCTTTTTCTTCGTCCTGGGTGTCCAAGTATTTGCCACCCAGAGTAATCTCCTTGACTCCGGCGTTCTTTAGAATAGCGACGAAGAAAGTCCATGTCTTTACCTTATACTTAGCCGATATCGTATCCATTATAGGAGAGCGCTTTGGATGACCTCTCTCCTTTTCCGCTGCCCAATGCCTATAATTTTCTATCACATGGGTATGTGCCGAAAATTAGGAGGACTTTGGCCATCTCCAGGTCGGAGAAAAAGCGTACCCATGCCCCCAAATGTCGGCATAAGCCACGCATCTCTATTTGGATTTAGGTCATGTGAAATACAGTGCGCGACGTATGCGTCCAGATGCTTTCTGTCTTCTAATATAAGAAGAGGTGGCCTGTCAGGATTAGTGAGGAGCTCGTTGATTTGTCTGTTGCATTCTACCAGATTCTTCGACAAATCACCTCCTTTTGCCAATTCCTCTTTATATGCTTGAGGTAATACTCCATACTCCTCGCAAAACGGATGCACTAGAATCTCAAGCTTTCCTTCGTGATCTTTTATCTCTTTAACCAGTAGGTCTAATTGCCCTTCTTTTGTTTCGGCAATGAAAGGATGCGCTTCGCCTTCGGCAAGAGTAATAAGATGGGTTCTCGACTGCAACTGCATTTCTTGACTCTTGAGTCCATCTGGATTTGGCTGAGGAGCTTCATTCATCATAGTTTTGTTATTATAAAGCATTTTTGCCATTCTCTCTAGAAACTGTTATAGTTTTTCTGCTTTTGGTATTTCCTTAAGCTCATAAGCTTCTAAGCTTTTTTGCTGACAAGCTCTTATGGCGGCCCTATCGTCTAGTGGTTAGGACAACAGGTTTTCAATCTGTTAACCCGGGTTCGATCCCCGGTGGGGTCATCGTTCTAAAAATCAGGACAATTTATAAAACTTTCTGCTTTTATTAGCTTGCTTTTGGGGCTATGCTGTATATCCCTTCAGGCTTCAGCACAAGAAGACCTTTCAATATACGATCGGGTAAATTTTCTCTGACCCACGCTTTTGCTTCCTCAAACTCCTCACCATTCTCCATGTATTTTACGGTGCCCTTTATCTGATAGCCATCAAACCCTTTCCAGCACACTAAAGCGACTTTCGGCTGTTCTAGGATATTGTCAAGAGTCTTTTTAAAAAAGTAGTTCATGAGTAGAATTTTGTTGTCTACTATGCGTACGGTTGAAACGGGCACGACATTTATGCCGTGTTTTCCCGTCGTCGCAAGCGCTTTGCTGTCAGCATGCAGTATCGCATCTATTATTTGTAGCGAGAGTTCCATAATTTTGAATAATCAATTAGTTTCATAGTCGATATGGACTTTAGGATTCGCAGCTGACGCAGAGTTTCTTTCTGTTTAGCGTCTGCGCGGCATTCATACTGTGCTGGTAGTACAACGTCTTAACCCCCTGCTTCCACGCTTCAATATAGAGCGCGTTCACATCCTTTATCGGTGTTCTCGGATTGATCATCAGATTGACCGACTGCCCCTGATCGATATAAAGCTGCCGTACTGCCGCTTGTTCTATGACCGTGTACTGGTCGATTTCTGCAAAGGTCTTAAAAATGTCCTTTTCTTTTTGCGTAAGAAAGGAAAGATGCTGGACTGAGCCATCGTTGTCACGAATGCTATGCCATGTCTCCTTATCATTCTTTTCCTTTTTTTTAAGAAGCTCCTCTAGGAAAGGATTTTTAATCGTTACCTTCATCTTGTCGATATCTTTTACATAACAATTCGACCAAACAGGCTCAATGCTCTGCGACACTTGGCCTAAAATAAATGCCGATGATGTCGTCGGAGCAACGGCGCAGAGCGTCGTATTACGACGACCATAACCGGCAAGGAGCGACGGCTCGCCGAAAAGCTTTGCAAGCTCTTTGGAAGCAGCATAGGCGCGCTCCTTGATTGTTTCAAATATCTTCACATTAAGCTTTGCCGCCTCCATGCTCTCAAACGCGAGCATTTTGCTCTGCAGAAGCGAATGCCATCCGAGTACTCCGACGCCAAGAGCGCGGTTCGCAACCGCAAAATTGTATGACCTTTCCATAAAAAGAAACGCCATATTGTCTTCTTTATTATCCGCATCCCGGAGCTGCTCAAGCTTTTGAATAAATTCTGTCATTACCGCATCAAGAAAATACACAAGCATCTCGACTGCGTCCGTATCCTTCCACACATCATAGTAGAGAAGATTCATCGATGAGAGATCGCACACAAACGACCATTTCTGCGATGAGGGTAGAAGCACTTCGCTACAGAGATTACTCCCATAGATTTTGAGTTTCTTGTCCTTATACACATCAACTGTGTTGTTGTTGACGGTGTCTGTAAAAAAGATATACGGGTATCCCATTTGCGAGCGCCGCTCTAGCACCTTTGCCCAGAGCGACCGCTTTTTGGCATCTCCCGCTATCATCTCTTTCATCCATTCGTTGGTCACCGTTACCGCATGTGTAAGCTCTTGTATAGGGTTGCCTTCGGTACCAATATCAAGAAATTCATCGGCATCCGGGTGCTCAATAGGCAAATAAGGAGAGAAATGTCCGCGACGCGTCGAGCCCTGGCTCACCACATTGACTATGCTCTCAAACAACCGCATGAAGTGTACTGATCCTGAAGAAACTCCGTTATCCGTGATATGCGCTCCTCGCTGACGAAGTGCTCCAAAATAGCCTGAAGTACCACCGCCAAACTTGCTCATCATACCAACCTCTGCCTGAGTGTAGAGAATCTGCCCCATATCATCACTGATATATGAGCCAAAGCAGCTGATGGGCAGTCCTTTGCGCGCTCCGAAGTTTGTCCAAACTGGTGTCGAGAGAGAATAGTACCCTTTTGACATATAATCATAAAATTTATCCGCGAATCCCTTGATAGCCAGAATTTCCTCAGCTCTGTCCACGATAATACGTACCCGTTCTTCTGCGGTCTGGCCTTCTTTCAGGTATCCTTTCGCAAGGAATTTTCTGCTATTTTCGTTTAGCCATTTCATAGGTGTACTCAAGTGGTTTAAAATAGGTCGTCCTCGGTAATGCTCTTGCTCCGCTTGTTGTAGTTTATAGAACGCTTCACGAAAAAGTCTCCGTGCTTTGTGCCGATGACCTCATCGTCGAACCACTCTGTTTCTTCAATCAACTTTTCGTTGATCGGAAAGATACGCGGTAGCCCGATAGAATAGAGCGAGTTATTAAATCGATTTTTGATAAATTCTTTTACCGTTTGGGACGGCATGCAATCAATCTCACCTTTTTCAAAAATCCAGTCCACGATTTTGCTTTCCGCTTCGTATGCCTCCTTGCACGATTGGACGATTGATTCATTATACGCGTCGTCAAACCATTCGGGATGCTCTTTTTTTATAAGATTTATCAGATCAATACCAAACAGCCCGTGAATCTGCTCTTCTTTTGATGTCGCCTCTATCACATTGGAAATTCCCTTGAAAAGATTTTTATATTTATTAAATGACATGATTATCAAAAACTGCGAGAAAAGCGATACGTGCTCAATAAAAAGCGAGAACAGCAGAATCGCCTGCGCATACTCCCGATTATCGTCGCTGCGCGCGTTTTTTATCGATTTCTCGAGATAGGCAATACGTTCAATGATAACGGGGATATCTCTTATTTTTTCAAACTCGCCGTTGAGTCCCAGTATCTCCAGCAGGTGGGCATAAGCGTCCTGATGACGAACTTCGCTTTCCGCAAAAGTAAACCCGACGGATCCGACTTCTGGCTTCGGCATCTTTTTATACACATCTCCCCAGAACGTTTTCACTGAAACCTCAATTTGGGCGATTGCGAGCATTGCATGCTGTATCGCGTTCCGCTCCGGCTCCGTCACGTGCACTTTAAAGTCTTGGATATCACTCGTAAAATTAAATTCGGTATGGATCCAATACGAATGACGAATCGCATCGACATATTCCAAGAGCTCCGGATACTCGTACGGCTTGAGATTGATTCGTTTCTTAAAAATATCCCGTTTGCGCATCTGCGCTCGGTGATCACGATATAAAATATACGCTTTGGCGACATTATGATAACCACTTTCCATGAGCGCAAGCTCAACACAATCTTGTACACGCTCAACAGTTACCTCATAAGAGGAATCCTCTTTATATGACTTTTCAAGCATGTTTACGACACTATTCGCAATTTTTGCTGGCTCACCCTCTTTGAATTCTTCCACAGCCCTCATAGCTTTCTCCACAGCGAGAGTAATTTTCGCTACATCAAAATCAACACGCGATCCATCACGCTTGATGATGGTTGTGAAATTGTAAATCTTGTCCACAGGTCCGATTGTTTTCATGGCGATCTATGTATTATAATATAGATGAGTATCTATGAGTAGAAAAAATCTGGGGACAACAAGCAACGAAACAAAAAAACCCGCCGCGCAAGAGCGCACATATCCGAGACCCTCTTGGGTCCCTCGCGCTATCTCAAGCGAAGCGGAGCTATGTCCGGATTGTTTCAAAGTCGTTGGTGAACGAAGTAGGTATAGCCTAGTCTGCATGCTCGGCAAGATGAAGGATGGAATGACCGTTGGTGAGATGACTAAAAAAATAAACTTGCGCCAACCGACGGTGACGCACCATCTGCAGGTATTGCATTCGGTCAGCGCGGTTGAAAGCGAGCCTCGCGGTCGCGAGCGTATTTACAAGCTTAATAGGCGCGCTCACTGCTTTGAGGAGTGCAAGATCCCTTATAAGTAGGCGGAATTAAGCATCTGCTCGAATCATCATATTATTACTAATTAACATTTATCAAGCATCCATGTTTACATACTTAATTTTTGAGATAATTTCCGGCACATTGGGAGCTATCGCTCTTATTGTGCTTCTGGTCCATTTGATACAGCAACCCGCAATCCACAATATTGTCAAAAGGCGAGGCATCTATATCCCGATTATTTTGGCTATTGTCGCGTTTTTCACCGGCCTTATTTCAAACAAGACATACGCTCCGGATTTTGCCATGCCCGCTTTCATGCGCTCACATGCTCCGGGAGGCATGCCCGCTTCCATACCCTTCGGCAAAATTATAGAATTCTTCAAATACAAAGACAGGTTTGAAAAAGTGGCCGATATCGGAGCAAATCCGACCCTGGTGCCGGCAAATCCTCAAGCGCCCGACGCGGACGGCATAGTGAGAATGAGCTTGACCTCGCAAGAAGTGATAGGCGAAGTCGCTTCCGGTATTTATTTCAATTATTGGACATACAACAAGCAGGCGCCGGGGCCGATGCTCCGTGTCCGCGAGGGAGATACCGTCGAGCTCACTTTGACCAATCATCCTTCAAGCCTTCATGACCACAATATTGACCTTCATGCTGTGACAGGCCCGGGTGGTGGCGCGTCAATCACCCGCGTCGCGCCGGGAGAGACGAAAACATTCAGATGGAAAGCTCTCGCTTCTGGGCTTTTCGTTTATCACTGCGCGACGCCGAATGTAAGCACTCATAATTCTCACGGGCAATACGGATTAATACTTGTCGAGCCGAAAGAAGGCCTCTCAAAAGTGGATAAAGAATTTTATGTCATGCAGGGAGAGCTTTACACAATGGGTCAATTAGGCAAAAAGGGATTGGCCGCATTTGATTCCGACGCGCTCCTTGACGGCATACCGAATTACATCACATTCAACGGCCGCATCGAGACAACTCCGCGCATGCAGGCAAAAGTTGGCGACAAAATCCGAATGTATGTCGGCAACGGCGGCGTGAATTTGATATCATCATTCCATGTCATCGGTGAAATATTTGACACGGTGTATCCGAATGCAAGCATCGGCGGAGCGCTCGAGCACAACACTCAAGCGACGGCAGTACTTCCGGGAGGAGCCGCGATAGTGGAATTCACACTCAATGTGCCCGGTAAATATCTGCTTGTGGACCATGCCCTTGCAAGGATGAACAAAGGCGCGTGGGCGGTGCTTGAAGTCGAAGGAGCGAAAGACCCGGCTATTTTCGGAGAAGTGGTACGGTAAAGTAATAGTTATATTGATTAGGGCTTAATCCGCTGTTGAACACGTTCTCTCTCGCCCTACTGTGCGCCTTCGGCGCACAGTGTTTGAAAATGGGATAAGATTTGATACAGTGACGTAATTGTGCGGAGTTAGCTCCCCAGTAGCAGAGCGAAGCTCGCTACGGGGCAGGCAATTGGTAAAACAAGGGCGATTAGCTCAGTTGGTAGAGCGCATCGTTGACGTCGATGATGTCACAGGTTCGAGTCCTGTATCGCCCAAAAGTAAGCTGCCCTACTTTTACAGGATGAAAAAGGCGGAGCCATAATTTTGAAGCTTCAAAATTAGGCAGGCCGTGGTCGAGAAAATTTGCAAATGACGGCGAGCAAATTATTCGTGACCGAATCCTTTATCGCACACCACAAGTTACTTGTGGTGAATTTGTTTGGTACAATAAATACATACGTGATAAAATACTTTCATGATAAACAATAAAAAACTAAAAACTTGGTCTGGCTTTATTCAAGCAAATTTCCACTTTCTGACTTAGTGGGCAGGCTTTGATGTTCAAAGCTTGAAAGTCTGCCCTCCTGGGGCGGATTTTTTGTTCTTTCAATCACAAATAAAGGAGACCAAATGCAATACCTCGCTGTTGGTAATCGCTGTGCCGTCAATCTCAAATCTCTCTCGCTTCCGATACCAGAATCAGAAGCGTTAGATATACTTTTCAAAAAAGGGTTTGAAATAGTCGATGTAGACATCATTTCTCTGGCTCGGGAATGTATCGGCACTTCCAGATACCGTCGGGGAGCGAAACCGTCAGAAGCTCCGGCTATCGTAGATTGCTCAAGCTTAATGAAATGGCTTTATGCGATGCGGGGCATATGGCTACCTCGCAGATCAATACAGCAGCGGGAAATGGGCGAGCAGATATGCCCAGATTCTTTTGAGGCAGGAGATTTGGTTTTTGTTTCCGGCTGGATTGATTACTATGACAAGGATCCCGCGGACGGAGTGGGCCATGTGGGCATTGCTACCGGGGAAGACGGCGTCATCCATGCTGCAAATAAAAAGATGAATGTGGTAGAGAGCTCTCTTTCAAGCTTTGTCGGAAAGATGAAGTTTCGCGGAGCCAGGCGCTACATACCGAAAAGAAGCAGAGTGCTTACTCTGTCGGCTCCTCCTGACAGGCAAGTGGAGTCGGCTGACGATATCAGATGGATTATTCTTCAATCCTTGCCACGAAAGTGATGTAAAAGAGCGATTTGATAGTCGCTCTTTTTTTACCCCGTTAGAAGCTGAGCGCCCACAGCTGTTGCGTGGAGATGAATCTAGCTTTGGTTTTAGTGAACACGGTTTTTTGTTCCAGTATGGGCTTCTAACGGGATTTATTGGCGTGAATGAAGAGATAAATGTCTTCGAGTGCCTTCACGGCGTCGCCGGCCGCTATGTTGTTTTGATGATAAAGCCCGTCTGTGCAATCACCGGCTGCCCAGATGCCCGTTACGGATGAACGCTGAGTCTTAGGATCAACAATTATTTGGTTGATTTTATTTTTTTCAACAACTGAAACAAAATCAGTATTAGGTAAAAGTCCTATTTCAACAAAAATTCCGGTAACGGCGATTTCTTTTTGTTCCCCTGACAGTGCGTCTTTGTAAATAAATCCTGTCACGAATTTATCACCTTTCACTTCTATAGGCACGGCATTTTTGATTATTTTCACATTAGGATGAGACCCTACCTTTTCTACCGTGATTTCGTCTGCGCGCAATATTTCACTTCTGTTCAATATATATATTGTATTGCAATAGGCAGTAAGCTGGGCGGCAGTCTCAAAAGCGGCATTGCCGCCGCCAATAACAGCCACATTTTGTCCGGCAAAGAGAGGCCCGTCGCATGATGCGCAGTAGGTCAACCCCTTGTGTTCATAGATATCGGCGCCCTTTGCGTCGAGCTTCCGCCTTACGCTTCCTGATGTAATAAGAACGGTTTTTGAGCTGAATTTCTCTCTCTTGTCCGTTGCCACTTCAAATCCGCCTGCCTCGCCGTCAGGCTGGCCTTCAATTTTGGAGACGGAAGAAACTTTTGAACCAGTTCTTATTTCCAAACTTTCTCCGGCATAGGTGCGTAAATGCTCCTCTAGATTTTTAGAAAGCTCAATTCCAGAAATAGAAGGCGTGCCTATCCAATTCTGGATATCCAAAGACACGGTGGATTGATTTTCAAATGAATATGTCAAAAACAGCGTCTGGAGCTTCTTTCTCGCTGCATAAACTCCTGCCGCAATTCCTGCCGGCCCCCCGCCGATGATAATTAATTCGTAATTCATGACGCTCTATTGTATCACACGTTTTTGAGTTTTTTCTCACTGAAAAGCAGTCTTATGCCAATGAGCGCGGGTATGAGGGATGCTACTTGATACGGATTAGGTATCTCAGAAAGAATCAAAAACGCAGTAATGAGTGTAAGAACAGGAGTGAATGAATGTAGGCCTTGAGCAATAGTGACAGAGATCCTCGTGATGCCTTCAAGCCAGAATATCTTGGAAAGCCCCGCCAGAAAAAATCCATTGAGAATCAAAAGAAGAATTATATTATTGGAAATATTTCCACCGATCCTTTCTCCGATAGCAAAAGAAATAATCAAAAGTAAGGGAACGCTGAACACGCTTCGCAAAAATAAAATTGTCTCGCTTGAAGCGTAAGTCCGGGCTCTTTTCTGATAGAAATTGCCAAAGGGAGCAAAAGCGGTGCCGAAAAATATTATGAATTCACCGATATTCAGATGCACAGTGTTCTGCGAAAGGGCAAGTATGGCTGCCAAGAGCATCAAAATTATCCCCAATATTTTCTGGCCATCGATAAATTCCTTTTTCCACACGTTGAATAAAAGGAATGTCCAAAGCACTTCTGACAGAGCGATAATGGAAGCACTTCCGGCCTCGGTATATTGAAGTCCGTAAAAATATAATCCGTAAAACAGCACGCTTATAAAAATAGCTGCAAAAAACGAATCTTTGAGAACGCGTCTGTCCTTTAATTCCTGCCATCTGTTGTTCTTTGCGACTAAGAGCAAAAAAAATCCGCCGGCGCAGGCGACGGTAATGCAGTACGAAATAATAGGCGGCAGCTCTGAAAGAGAAAGCTTCGATATGGTAGGAAAGAATGCCCAAAGCAAAATGCTCCCTAGAATATAGAGGCATCCTTTGGCGTAATGAGTCATTACTTAAGCTTTGAGCGGCGTAGAAACGCGGGCACCGCGCTCCATTCGTCATCTTCCACCGCTTTCTCTTTTTTATTCGCGGGAGACGTTTCAGTTTTCGTCTCACTGGATGCCGTTGCGCTTCCGAATACTTTACCTTCAAAAAGCGATTTTTTGGGCGCTCCGTCAGGAAAACCAGAAGCAACTACAGTCACACGCACCTCCCCTTTTTTTAATTTGTCGTCATGAACAGTTCCAAAAATTATTTTCGCACTGGAATCTGCAGATTCGGTGATGATCTTTGCCGCATCCTGTATTTCAAACATTGTGAGGTCATCGCCACCGGCAATTGAAAATAGCACTCCCTTAGCCCCATTTATAGAAACATCAAGAAGAGGGGAGTTGATCGCCATACGGGCAGCTTCTTCCGCGCGTTTATCACCGACTGCCGTACCGATACCCATAAGCGCGCTTCCGGCATTCTCGAGGACGGCGCGGATGTCCGCAAAATCAATATTTCCGATAACTCCTGGAGTTGTGATGAGGTCGGAAATACCTTCAACTGCCTGCTTTAAGATCTCATCGCACATCATGAATGCCTGTTTTGCAGTAGTCTCCTTTGACACAGTAGTGAGCAGGCGATCATTCGGAATGACAATTATCGCGTCAACTGATTTTCTAAGGTCGTCAATACCCTGATCCGATATTTTTGCTCTTTGCTGGCCTTCAAAAGTAAATGGCCTGGTGACGACAGCAATGGTGAGAGTGCCGAGCTCTTTTGCAGTCTGAGCTACGACTGGTGCGGCACCGGTGCACGTACCCCCGCCTTCTCCGCCTGCAATAAATACCATGTCTGCGCCTTTTATGGCCTCTTGGATTTCTTCTTTGGTTTCATCAGCGGCACGTTTGCCGATCTCAGGATTCATTCCTGCTCCCAATCCTTTAGTCAGGTTTTTTCCTATATGGATCTTTTTTTTAGCGAGCGAATGGTGCAGATCCTGCGCATCAGTGTTGACCGCTATAAAATCAACGCCTCTTACTTTTGAGTTAATCATGTGGTTTATGGCATTCTTGCCGGAACCGCCGATGCCAATAACCTTTATTCTCGCGAATGTCTCTACTTCCGGTTTGATTTGGGGCATATATCTATGAGTTCTTATCTTCTAACGGCCGATTAATTTAGCAAGGCAATGATAGCAGAAAACCTAAAAATGTCATTCATTGACATCAAATGATAAATGTTTCTTTAAAAAAAGTAATTAAGGGAGGATTTTTCGGAAAAAACGGGAAATTGAGCGCGCTAAGCTGGAGAACATTCCGCCTCCTCGAAGAGAGTCTATTATGCCTCCATCGCCTCTGCCTTCCGCACCTATGATCGCGAGCCCGTAGGCGATCGACCATGTTGAATCGCTTAAAGCCACTTTGGATTCGCCGTCGAATTTTATACCGATCCTTTTTACCGGCAGCTTTAATTTTTCTTTTGCAAGTTCTTCAATATAGTGGCCTTGAGCGCCGCCGCCGGTTACCAGAATGCCCGCAGGCAAAAGCCCCTGTCTGCCGTTTTTTTTCAGCACTGACGAAACGAAGTCGCAAACGTCTTCAAGCCGCGCTTTGACCACTTCTTCTATTTTTCGGCGAGGATAGGGAAGCGATTCAAGACGAGAAATTTTGATACGCTCCGCTTCTTCAAGAGACACTTTAAAACCCAAGGCGATGTCGTTCGTGATATCGCGGCTTCCGATAGGAGTTACGTCAACTGCGATCGGCACTCCGTTTTCAAATATAGAGAATGAGGATGTCTCCCCTCCGATTATAAGCAATCCGCATCCGGCGATCTGCTGAGATTTGGATAAAAGAGCGACGCTTGCGGCAATGGGAGAGGCCACAATATCTTCAATCTCCAAACCGGCATGTCTGGCGGTCGCCAGAATGCTTGAGAGATGCTGAGAAAGGGCGGTGACAAAAAATGTTTTAACCTCAAGCGATGATGCTACCATACCTTGTGGCTTGCCGTAGATTGCTTTGCCGTCTATCTTAAAAGAAAGAGGAATGGAATGGATTATTTCTCTGTTTCGGGTATTGCTTGCCGGGAGTTCATTCTGGCATTCTTCAAGCGCCTGATCGATATCATTTTGGGATACGGTTATTTCTTTCTCGCCAAAAGAAATAAGAACACTCTCCGTTACTCCTTCGAGACCAGCTCCTCCAACTGCGAAAAATCCCTTTTCAATTCTATAGCCGGACGTTTTTTGCGCCTGAGAAACTGCCTGGCGAAGCGACTTCGCTGTCTCCTCGGGATTGACTATATAGCCGTGGCGCATTCCTTCGGAATGCGCATAACCCACTCCAATAACTTTGGGCTTATGCTTGCCATTTTCTTTTGGAGATTCCACCACGATCACTTTGATTACGGTGCTACCCATATCAATTCCGACTGAAATTTTTTGAGCCATATTAAAAGTTAAGAGCTAAGAAGTGAAGAAGCAGAGAAGTGAAGAAATGTAAATTACTAAGCACTAAATTCGGAATTTTTTTTGAAACCTTGCTTCCTCATGTTCCATTTTACTACCATGGCGTATTCCTATCAAATGAAGCATTGCGTGGATGAAGAGGAATGAAATATGAGTGGCGGAAACGCGCAAAAATGCTTTTGCCTTTTTGCGCGCTATTTCCTCACAAAAGATTATCTCCCCTTCATTTTTCCTAAGCGCAAAACTCAAAACATCGGTTGGCTCATCGTGTTTCCGATAAATACAGTTCCATTTCTGAATTTCTTTTTTAACAACGAATACAACGCTTAAAGAGTAGCTTTTACCAAGCACAGCGTTTTTCATCCTATAAAAAAGTTCTGCCATACGACGGTCTGGCTT
>DATDXX010000006.1:0-24690 GCA_036517135.1 Minisyncoccota bacterium
GTGGCTATCGTCATCGCATCCGCTATTGACCCCGGAGTCCGCTGGTTTGAGGGGAAGCGTGTGCCCAGAGCGCTCGGTGTCGTCCTTATCTATCTGGTGATTCTTGCGATAGCTGCCGTCATATTTCTTTTCATCGTGCCGACATTTCTCACCGAAGCGTCAAATCTGGTGGCCAACATTCCCGTCTATGTAGAGCAGATGAACAGCACCATACCGCTTCTGGACGATAGTGTGCTTCAGGGCTACGCGCCCATAGTGCGCGATATCGCCGAAAAGATATCCCAGGCGAGCGCCGTCTCTCCTGCAGGAGGCGGGTTCTCCCCGACGGACACTGTTTTCCAATCGGTGAATTCCATTCAGGAGGGGGCAATTACATTTCTCCTTATTACCATCCTGTCATTCTATTTTGCGGTGACCAAAGACGGCGTAGAGAGATTTTTGCGCATCATCACCCCGCTTCCTCAAGAGGAATATGTGATAGACCTCTGGAAAAGAACTAGGCAGAAGATCGGCGCTTGGCTCCAGGGCCAGATTTTCCTTGGCGCTCTGGTGGGCTCCATTATTTTTCTTATACTATCCATATTTCATATCAAGCACGCGCTTCTTTTGGGATTCCTTATGGGAGTCCTGGAGATTATCCCCGTCTTCGGGCCCACACTTGCCGCTGTGCCGGGCGTAGGCCTAGCTCTTCTTGACGGAGGCATCGGGCTTGGGCTAATCGTTCTCCTTATCTATATTTTGGTCCAGCAGTTTGAGAGCAATATCTTCTATCCTCTGGTGGTGAAGAAAATGGTCGGCATCTCGCCCATACTTGTAATCCTTTCTCTTGTGGTCGGCATCAAAGTGGCCGGGCTTATTGGCGTTATTCTTTCTGTACCGGTATCGGTGCTTTTGGTGGAATTTCTAAACGACCTGGACAAAAAGAAAGCTCTAGCGAAAGGTAAGTAGCGCCACCCCCGATGAAGAAAAGCTTTTATATCACGACCACGCTCCCTTATGTGAACGCCCGTCCCCATATCGGCATGGCGCTTGAGGTGGTGCAGGCGGATGCCTTGGCTCGCTACCGCCGACTTCAAGGCGATGAAGTGCTTTTTAATTTCGGCACAGATGAGAACGGCCAGAAAATTTTAGACGCGGCAAAAAAGGAGGGAAAAGACCCGCAAAAATACACAGATGAATATTCGGCCACATTCCAAAAGCTAAAGGGAGCGCTTAATCTTTCATATGATCTCTTTGTGCGCACCACAGACCCTCATCATAAGCTTGCCGCACAAGAATTCTGGAGAAGGTGCGTGAAAGCAGGCGATATCTATAAGAAGAATTACAAAATAAAATATTGCGTGGGATGCGAATTAGAAAAGACGGATTCTGAATTAGTAGAGGGTAAATGCGCTCTACATCCTAAGTTAGAGATTGAGTTTATTGACGAAGAAAATTATTTTTTTCGGCTTTCGAAATATCAAGGCGCGCTTCTAGAGCTTTATAAAAAAGAGGATTTCCTTATTCCGCGATTTCGGCTAAACGAAATGATTGCTTTCATAGAAAGGGAAGGGCTAGAGGATTTCTCCATCTCGCGCTTAAAGTCAAAAATGCCATGGGGAGTGGAAGTGCCAGGGGATCCCGAGCAGGTGATGTATGTGTGGTTTGACGCTTTGGTGAATTATATTTCGACATTAGGATGGCCGGAGGACGAAGAGAAATTTAAAAAATTTTGGCCAGGGCTTCAGCTTGCAGGGAAGGACCAAGTGCGCCAGCAGGCCGTGATGTGGCAAGCGATGCTTCTGTCGGCCGGGCTTCCGACGACCAAGCAAATCTTTATTCATGGATTCATCAATTCCGGCGGGCAGAAGATGTCCAAATCACTTGGCAATGTGATAGATCCAATTGAGATTGTGAAAGAATACGGCACAGATGCTCTGCGGTACTTTCTTTTGCGCGAGATTCATCCGTTCGAGGATAGCGATTTTACGATGGAGAGATTCAAAGAAGCATACAATGCGAATCTAGCGAACGGCATAGGAAATTTAGTTTCCAGAGTGATGACAATGGCTGTAGATAACGACATCAAAGCAGATGAAAAAGACATAAGTAAATTTGCATCAGCAAAGTATCTTGAACAAGAACAGTTTCTTTCTGAGTTTCAATTAGACAAAGCTATGGACGCAATTTGGAAGAGAATAACAGCTACGGATGTGCTCATTCAGACTGACCAGGCCTTCAGATCAATAAAAACTAATCGCGTTGACGCATCACTATGTATTCACACATATCTCAAAAATTTAATTGAAATTGCTATTAAATTGAGACCATTTTTGCCAAGTACAGCAAAAGAAATAGAAAGACTAATTACAGAAAATCAAAAACCTGTAGCTCCTCTTTTCTTGCGCAAGCAATGAACGAAAAGATAGAAAAATTGAAAAGCGAGGTCATCAAAGCATCAGCGAATATAGATTTCGTGCACCATGAATGGTTTGTAGATCTACATCTCAATATTGTAGAGAAAATCGCTCTTGAATTATGTGAGAGATATCCCTCTGCGGACAGGGATCTTGTGCTTACTCTCGTCTGGATGCATGATTATCCGAAAATTATCGGCGGTAAAATGAAAGAGCATGATCCGATATTTACCGAAAATACAATTATGACTCTTTTGCATCAGACCGGATTTGATGAGAATTTTACAAAAAAAGTACTTGGTTACCAGATGATCTTTGAATCCAAAATGACTGAGGATTTATCCAAAGCCCCGATAGAAGTACAGATAGCATCCTCTGCCGATGGTGCATCACACCTTTTCGGACCATTTTTCTCTATTTATTGGAAAGAAAATCCAAATATGACTATTCCTGAACTCATGGAATCGAATAGAAATAAGCTTAAAAAAGATTGGGACAGAAAGATTGTACTTCCTGAAGTAAAAGAAGCTTTAAGAGGTAGACATGGAATTATCTTCAACCAATTCGCCGAATTGCCCGAAAAATTCCTAAAATGAATATTCGATATATAGACAACCATGCGCATTTGAATTTCAGAGCATTTGATGCTGATTATAAGGAAGCAATAAAGCTGGCGCAAGAAGCGGGAGTGGCGATTATCAATGTAGGAACGCAGAAAGACACTTCAAAAAGAGCTGTGGAGATCGCAGAGGAGGCCGCTTGCTTCGCAATTGTCGGCCTGCACCCCGTGCACACTTCCAAATCGTTTCATGATGAAAAGGAAATCGGCGAAGGAGGCAAGGAGTTTACTTCACGAGGAGAAACTTTTGATTATGAATATTACAAAGAGCTGGCGATGAATCCGAAAGTGGTGGGAATAGGCGAATGTGGGCTCGATTATTTTCGTTTGGAAGAGGGCACAAGGGAAATTCAAAAAAAGGCATTTGAAGGGCAGATCAAGCTTTCACTTGAAGTGAGGAAGCCATTGATGCTTCACATCCGCCCCGCCTCCACCAAGGCTTCGGCGGGCAAGGACGCATATGAAGATGCAATTGAGATTTTGAAGAAATATCCGGGTGTGCGAGGAAACGCACATTTCTTTGCTGGGACAGTGGAAGAGGCAAAGCAATTTTTGGATCTGGGATTCACTCTTTCTTTCACGGGAGCAATTACCTATGGCAAAAATTATGAGGAGGTGATCAAATTCATACCTATTGACCGTATTCTTTCAGAGACGGATTGCCCTTATGTAGCTCCCGTGCCTTATCGGGGCAAACGCAATGAGCCAGCTTATGTAATTGAGGTGGTCAAAAAAATCGCGGAAATAAAAGGTTTTCCGTTTGAAGAAGTATCAAAACAACTTTTAGAGAATTCTAAAAAATTGTTCGGGGTTTAATCCCGTTAGAGGCCCGAAATATATTTCGGCGACTTCATCGAAGTCGGCCTCTAACGGGATTGATAAAGCCAATCGCTTGTGATACTATCCTTTAGCCGTATTTTACGGCTTTATTATTTATTAGCATCAGTATTAAATGGAAGAATCATCATCTAAGGAGGGGGTCAAAGTTTATGAAATTAGCTTTCACATCCTTCCATTCGTGGGCGAGGAAAATGTCGCTCACGAGGTCTCAAAGATCAAAGATGCTCTTGATAAAATCAAAGCAGTTGTGATCTCAGAAGACTTTCCAAGGTTGAGGGTTCTCGCCTACCCGATAACAAAAGTTATCAAAGGCGACAAAAAAATATGCAATGAAGCATATTTTGGTTGGGTAAAGTTTGAGGCATCAACGGAAGTCGTAAATGTCTTGAAAGGGGAAGTGGAAGAACTCCCGAACGTTATTCGTTATCTTATTATGAAGACAGTGCGTGAAAATACGCTTTATGGGGCAAAATTTGTGCGTGATAAGGAGATAAAACGCGAAAGAAAAGAAGAGCAGAAAACAGCGGCAAAAGTACAAATCAATCAGGAAGAGTTGGACAAAACGATTGATAGTCTTGTGGTAGAATAGGAGAGCTTACAGCTATTAGCTTATAGCTTATAGCTTCAAGAATAAGATTAATTAAAAGAAACGTTTCTCTTTGTTTCCTAACAGCTAACAGCTAGAAACTAAAAGCTTTTCAAAATGTATATCAACAAAGCAATGCTTTTCGGTAATATGACACGCGATCCAGAGGTGCGGGCGCTTCCTTCTGGCGTAAAAGTTGCTTCATTTGGTCTTGCAACAAACCGAACATATAAAGATAAAAACGGAGTAAAACAGGAAAAAACTGATTTCCATAATATTGTTGTATTCGGTAGGCAGGCAGAAGTGATACAGCAATATATGAAAAAAGGATCAAGTATTTTTGTTGAAGGACGTATTGAGACCCGATCATGGGACGCTCAAGATGGACAGAAGAAATATCGTACCGAGATAATCGTAGAGAATTTTCAATTTGGGCCAAAGCAAGGAAGCGGAGGAGGAGCTTACGCGCCAAAAGAAGCCGCTTCCAAAAAAAGCGAACTAAATGAAGACGTTGGTGGAGAGATAAAATATCCGGAGGAAGAAATTAATATTGAAGACATACCGTTCTAAATCTCAAATTCCAAATAATAAATAACAAATAACAAAAATGAAAGATTCAAAACAGTGCTTTTTCAAACAAAACGGCATAAATCATATTGATTATAAGGACATAGATATTCTCAAGAAATTCATCAATCCTCACGGCAGGATTTTGGGTAGCAAAAAGACGGGAGTGTGCGCCAAAAATCAGCGCAAGCTTGCAAATGCGATAAAGCTCGCGCGCTTTATGGCGCTTTTGCCTTACGTATCCAGGTAGTTGCTAGACACTAGTCACTAGAATCTAGTATCTATTGCCATGCTTGAATACAGTGAAATCAGAGAGAGGAAGTGCATAATCTTTAACAACGAACCGTACGAGGTGCTCTCTTCGCATGTATTTCGCAAGCAGATGAGGAAGCCCGTCAATGCAACGAAGCTCCGCAACGTTATCTCCGGGCGCGTCATTGAGCATTCTTTTGGGGCTACGGATAAGGCAGAGGAGGCGGATATAGAATACAAAAATGTGAAGTATCTTTACTCCAATAGAGGAGAGTGGTGGTTTTGCGAGGAGAATAATCCGGGAGCACGATTTAAAATAACAGAGGATATACTTGGAGACAAAAGGAAATTTTTGAAGCCGAATTCTGTTGTAGAAGCAAAATTATTCAATGACCCCAGTAGCAAAGCAGAGCTTGCTACGGGGCGAGGAAATATTTTTGGGGTGGATCTGCCTGTGAAGGTAGAGCTAAAAGTGACGGACGCTCCACCGGCTGTCAAAGGCGACACAGCCAAGGGCGGCAACAAGATCGTAACGCTCGAAACGGGCGCCACAGTCAATGCCCCTCTATTCGTAAACGAAGGCGATATCATTCGAATAAACACTGAGACCGGTGATTACGTCGAACGTGTAAGTTAGGGGAGTATGCTTGCCCCGTAGCGAGCTTTGCTCTGCTACTGGGGTGGAGAGGGTCAGCTAGAATTTCATTATTTGCTTTTCATATCTGCACAGACACCAGATTCATAATGTTCGGTATAATGTCCGGCCGTCTGAAGACCAGTGATTCTCCTGAGAATCCTTTTTTCGGCACTAACTGGCCAACTTGCAGTGCTGAACCAAGTGAATCCACGCTCCTCACACCTTCTTTGCTCTATGAGACTTTGAATAGAAATAAACCCGATATAAGCTAATCCCACAAAGAAAAAAATAAGTCCAAGAACCCAGGACTTGCTCTCAAGAATCTTTGGGAATATCTTGTGTTTTTTAGTAAGAAAATTTGACATTACTCCTCTGGTTTTTCGTCCGGCTCTGCTTGGCCTTTGAAGGCAAATCCATTGGCATCTTTCATTGCTTTCTTGATTTTGGTGAGGATTTCGTTCGCCACTTTTTTATTCTCCTTTAGATATTGCCGTGCAGAATCATATCCGCGACCAATTGCTTCCTCATTATATTTATACGAATTGCCGCTTTTGGTAAGGATTCCCGTCTTCTCACCAAGAGCCATTATCTCGCCCTCGCGCGATATGCCCTCGTTGTACATTATGTCAAATTCCGTCTGCTTGAAAGGAGCGCCCACTTTGTTTTTGACCACCTTCACCCTCGTGCGCCCTCCCATTATCTCATCGCCCTTCTTTATCTGCGCAATACGCCTGATATCTAGGCGCACAGACGTATAAAATTTGAGCGCTTTGCCTCCCGGCGTCGTCTCCGGGTTGCCGAACATCACGCCGATTTGCATCCTTATCTGGTTTATAAAAATCACAACTGTTTTTGATTTGGCTACAATTGCCGTGAGCTTGCGCAATGCCTGCGACATAAGACGCGCTTGCTTGCCGACATGATACGCGCCCATATCCCCCTCTATTTCATCTTTGGGAGTAAGCGCCGCGACGGAGTCAATCACTATCACATCTATCTTGCCGCTTCGGACAAGCGACTCCACGATATCAAGAGCTTGCTCTCCCGTGTCCGGCTGGGAGATGAGAAGCTCGTTTATTTTGAGGCCTAATTTGGCTGCATATTGAGGGTCCATGGCGTGCTCTGCGTCAATGAAGGCGCAAATGCCTCCTGTTTTCTGCGCTTCTGCAATTACATGAAGTGAGAGAGTAGTCTTGCCGGAGGACTCCGGACCAAAGATTTCAATAATCCTTCCGCGAGGCAGGCCTCCGACGCCGAGCGCTTCGTCAAGGCCGATAGAGCCTGTGGAAATAGCATTGACATCCACTCTCGGCTTGTCGCCGAGCTTCATTATCGCTTCGTCGCCGAATTTGGTCTTTATCGCTTTGAGTGTGTCTTCAATTGCTGATTCGCTACCCGATACTACTCTTTCTTTTGCCGGCTTTTCTTTTTTCTTTTGCATTTGTATTTAATTTACCCGCCTAAAATTTTCTAATAACATTTTTTTTCAACAGTATACATAAGTATACATATTTACTCGCTTGGATTTTCTCATAAAATTTTTTCGGGTTAATCACTTATTATTTCCATATCCGTGCTCGTCGCTATTGACTCTGTAGTTCTCTCTATACTTTCTTCTTTTTTAGTTTCTTTAGAAACATACATTATAGCAATATTTTTTGCCGTAATTTTTTCAAACCTGTCCTTCACCTCAATCCTGATTATAGAATAGCCGGCAGGAACGAGCAATGTATCGGAAAAGTTGCCGTTAGTGTCTGCGAATATCTGCCTGTCGTTTACGGTTATATACGCGGCTCTTTTGACTATGCCTTTGAGCGTAATCAATGGATCCTCAACAGTCGCGAAATTTTTTGGAGTGATAACTACAAGCGAAGGGCCAATAATGACTTTAGCGATCTCAAATCCTCCATAGGCAAGAAAAAGGACAAAAAAAGTTGTTGCGAAAATTGTGACGACGTTGCGTTTCATCCCTGAGTTTCAAATGGCATCATTTGCCTGCCTCGCCGGCAGGCTTCGCCATCTTTTGATTATATTTATATAACACTTTGTTTTTCATGAAAATTTTTGCAGGAAGTTAACTTTGACATACGTTTGCTCGCAAATAGACCCAGTAGTGAAAGTTGACGCCTCTTGTAATTCTTACTAATAACCCTATGCCCATGTCAACTTCTACTACTGGGTAGATGGCAGTGCCATTTTCTACTACGGGATTTATCTCATTAGAACATCTCTTCTGTATTTGTATTTGTCTGATTATTTTCAGAGCCAATTACTTCTCTTGGTTTTGAGCCATCAGCCGGACCAATTACTCCACGCTCTTCAAGTATGTCCATAAGCCGCGCGGCTCGGGCATAACCTACACGAAGTTTTCTTTGGATGTATGAAGTGGAGGCTTTGCCCGCTTGCACCACAATCGCCCTCGCTTCTTCATATAACTCATCATCATCTGCACCTGACATGTTATTGTTGAGCATATCAGAGTCAAATATCGGATTTTTTGATTCATTATTTTTTTCATCAATAACCGAAATATCACCTGAAGGCACCTCATCTTTGTAGTCATCAACAAGATATTTCACTACTTTTTTTACTTCGGATTCAGATATAAAAGGAGACTGAATTCTCGCGGGTTCCGGCGCTTCCTGCGTCAAAAACAGCATATCTCCCTGGCCAACAAGCTTTTCTGCTCCAGCTTTATCAAGGATTGTGCGCGAATCCACTTGGGAGCCTACCTTGAGTGCAATACGCGTTGGGATGTTTGCTTTTATGAGGCCGGTGATGATATTGACGGACGGCCTCTGAGTGGAAAGGATGAGATGAATGCCAACAGCGCGCGACATCTGCGCCAAACGGATGATTGCCGCCTCAAGCTCTCGGGGATACGCCTGCATTAAGTCCGCCAATTCATCTATCACAATTACAATGTAAGGCATTGTCTCCGGCAGATCTTCCGCATTCTTTTTTTTCAATGCAGGTTCTAAAATATTTTTATGATATGAACTGATGTCACGGACGGACTCTTTCTCTAAAATGTCATAGCGTCTATCCATTTCCTTAGCGGTCCATTTGAGTGCAAGTATGGTCTTTTTCGCCTCAGTGATGACAGGGGTAAGAAGATGAGGAATCTTATTGTAAAGAGTAAGCTCAACGCGTTTTGCATCAACCATGATGAATTTAAGTAAATCTGGCGCGTTGCGATATATCAATGAATTCAAAATTGCATGTACTGCTACAGATTTGCCTGAACCAGTTGTTCCGGCAATGAGAAGATGCGGCATCTTGGCTAGATCAGCGAAAACAGCTTCACCAGAGACGTTTTTTCCGATTGCCACCAAAAGTGGTTTTGAAGATTCTTGATATGCAGCACTTCCTAGAAGCGAACCGAGTCCAATAGTGGTTTTTTCTGCATTTGGCACCTCAATGCCAACAAGCGATTTGCCTGGAATAGGCGCTTCAACTCGGATAGACTGCGCCGCAAGCGCCAACGCTAAGTTATCCTGAAGACTTACAATTTTTGACAAGCGGACTCCCTCAGCAGGCTTCAAGGCATATCTTGCGACTGTCGGGCCGATTGTAATTTCGTCCATTTCGACATCAATGCCAAAGTTTAAGAGGGTGCGCTTGATGATGTTAGCATTCGCTTTTATATCTCCAACGCCGGGCTTTCCGCGATCACTTTCTAGGAGAGAAAGCGGGGGAGGAACATAGGTCTTGGAGAAGTGATGTGAGTGGAGCTCATGAAGATCAAATTCGTCGGTATCGTTTTTCTCTTTTTTCTTTCCAAACAAACTAATTGGTTGAACCCCATATCCTTCCATAGCCCCAATCCTCTCTTCTTTAGTTTTTTCCAATACCTCACCACTCTCTTCCACACTATTTTTTATCGTTACTTCCTCTACATCTCTTGATCGATTTCTACCGAATCCAAATTGTTTCCAAAACATGAGCCACTCGCTTTTCAAATGAGTATCAAAGATGACCAAAAGTGAAATTACAATGAAAGCCAAAAGCAGTATTACTGATGAATAAATATCAATTAGATTAATAAGAGGATTCACAATCAGAATACCCACACTTCCGCCGGCATCCTGTTTTATAATTTCAATGAGTCCTAAGGATGAGAAAAAAAATGTTACCCCGAAGACAATCTTTGTAATGGAGAACCTCTGGTCAAGCTTTCGAAGAAATGCTACTCCAAGCATGATCGACAGGAGGGGAATGAGAAAATATCCTATACCGAAAAAATTTTCTAAAAAATTGTAAAGGTACTTACCAACGACACCTGCCTTGTCGGCAGATGCAAGAATTGAAAGTATCGCTACAAGAAAAAGAATAATGGATAAAATGCTCTGCAAGGTCTCATCTTTCATCCTTGAACTGCGTCTTTTGCCGTTTTTGCTATACGACTTTCTTTCGTCCTTTTCTTCAAAATCTAAGTCTTTTCTCATCCCTGAGTTGAAAATGGCATCATTTGCCTGCCTCGCCGGCAGGCTTCGCCATCTTTTGATTATATTTGTAATTTAACACTCGCTTTAACATTATTCAGCTTTACTCTAGGAAATCTCATTCGTTCGAATCTCGCAAATAGACCCAGTAGTGAAAGTTGACGCCTCTTGTAATTCTTACTAATAACCCTATGCCCATGTCAACTTCTACTACTGGGTAGATGGCAATGCCATTTTCTACTACGGGATTCATGCTGTTACAAAATAAATTTTCTCAAAGTAAATTAATGATATCACAATTTTTTAGGACTTTTTACCCTATAGTGAATTTTGGCATTATTTGTTTATCTTTCGGCAAGAAAGATTACATTAATTTTCATTATTAATCATACATTGGGCTGACCCCGTTCGAATCAGGCCACCCTTAGGTGGCCGTAGCCACTCGCGTACTCGCGAGGGCGGGATTCGAACGGGGTTGACTTTCTAAATGTCTTTTATATGATTGATCTCTAAAAGTCAAATGGACGAAAAAGACAAAAATCAACAACTAGAGGTCCTAAAGTATCTTTCAGGGAAGAATCAGTTTGTCCTTTATATATTTCGCAAAATATCTAGGATTTCTAAAGCGATTTACACTATAACGGACATCTTAAAGGACACTGAACCTCTAAAATGGAAGCTAAGAGAATCGGTCACAAATGTCTTTTTACTTAGGAATTTCTTTGATGAAAAGAATGTCTTTAATAATCTGGAGAAAATACTTTTGGAGCTTGAGGCACTACTTGATCTTTCACGCGTTTCTGTCTTGTCAGAAATGAATGTTTTAATAATGTTTGAGGAAATACGAAAACTACTTACAGAACTTCACGAAAAGTCAAGCTTTGGTCTTTACTCGGGAGAATTGTCACCCTCCTTTTTTGATGTTTCAAAACCAACTTCTTCAGAAACTCTCGATTATAAAAGTCATAAAGGACATAATGTCCTTTATGACTTTTATAATAGACATTCTGCGAATAAGAGCTCCTTCAGTGCTAATCCTAAGAGGGCGAATATTTTACATAAAGGGCAGAGAAGGGAAGAGATACTCAAAGTCATAAAAGATAAAGGTACCGTGACTATAAAGGACATAACTCTACAGATAAAAAATTGTAGCGAAAAGACAGTACAAAGAGAACTGACTTCCATGCTTATATTAGGGGTGATCAAAAAATCAGGGGAACGCCGTTGGAGTAAATATTCATTAATATAGATGCTATTTTTCTCGGTCTTTCCAGTCCACTATGCTCAAAATGAGGAGTGCAATTGCATTTATTGACTCCTTTTGACTGATAGGGTAGAATGGTAGAGTGTTGGATTTATTGGCTATTTTTGCCAAGTTATCCACACTTTAATTCGGCAGAGATTTTATAGCTTGGTATAATGGTCATCGAGGCAGTTATAGAAACTGTCTTCGTTTACCGTAAAACAGTTGTAGAATGTTGCTGTTTTGAAAGAACTGAAAAAGATCGTTGACATTTTAATAATCCAGGTTTCAGATACATTTCGGTCAGTATACGGTATTCCTGTAATTCAGGCCAAATTTCGCCAACTATTTTTGTCTGGCACAGTCGAGAGATCCGCCAGTCAGAAAATAGTGTTAAGTAAAAATTGGAGTCAAGCACTTAAAAAGGTGTTTGGCGCTCGAGAGATCTGCTTTAGGTCGGTCCAAAAGCATCTTTCGATAGACGGGTTTTTTGGAGAGAATAGTCGAAAACACTTCTCTTAGAAAAATCTTTACAAGAGCAATATCATTTCCAACATTACAAAATTTTATAAGCTAATGAGAAATGTTATTGCAAATTAATTAAGTTATGAGTAAATTCACAAAAACAATTACTGGTGTTGTGAGCGCTCTCGCTTTGGTTGCAGTCGCAACTACAGCAAGCGCAGCTACATTCAGCACAAATCTAAAGCAGGGAAGCTCAGGTGCAGCAGTGTCTGATCTCCAGGCTTTCTTGGTCTCAAATGGGTACCTTGTAATGCCACCCGGCGTTAACATGGGATACTTTGGTTCGCTTACAAAGGCAGCAGTTATTGCATTCCAAACAGCTAAGAGTATTACTCCAGCAGTAGGATACTTCGGCCCGATCACTCAGGCCGCAGCGAATGCTATGGGAAGTTCAGTGTCTACGGTGCCTGGCTGTGTAGCGGGAGCAATGTATAGCTCTTCTACCGGCGCACCATGCACGACAACGACTACAGTTGCAGGTTGTCCGGCTGGCGCAATGTATAACTACATGACTGGCGCTCTCTGCACGACAACAACAACATCACCTTCTGGACAAGAAGGTTCCTTCACTACAAGACTTGCCTCTCTTCCTTCTGACAATGCCAACATCCGAAGCACTAGCGATGTACCTATATATGGTATTGAAGTTAAGGCAGTCGGTTCTGACGTTTCAATTGACAGAGTAGACCTTCAGTTCGCAGTAACTCCATCAGGAGGTTCTGCACAAAACCCTGGAAGCTTCATCACCGCACTTACATTCAAGGATGGAAGCACGGTGCTAAAGACAGTGGCTCTTTCGAGCGCTGACTTCAGCAAAGACTCTAACGACAGATACCATGTTCTAGTAAGCGGTATCGGTTTCAAGGTTGTTAAAGACGCAATAAAGGTCTTGACTGCAACAATGAATACTGTTTCAATCAGTTCAACTGATTCAAATAGAGCTGTTACAGTTCAAGGTTATGCTGGAAACGCTAACAACGTCCGCGGTGTGGATGGAGCTGGCATTCAGTCATACGCAGATATGAGTGGTTCGGCTAATACCAGAAGCCACACAGCTAAGGCTCCTGGAAACGCCACTCTTACAGTTACAATTGACGACTCTTTGACACCGGACGCTTCCAACAGCAAGGTTAGCAGCACAAACGGCATCATCAAGATGACCATGCTCGCTTTCTCTGCAAAGGCAGAAACTGGCGATGCAAAACTAACAAAGTTGTATGTTGCAAACAATGCTACGGCAACAGCAGGTCTAGCTACAACTCTCTACTTGACTGACTTGGCTGGCAATGTGCTCTCTAGTGTTTCAGGAGGTTCAACACTGAATGCAGAAGTTCTTCTGAACAACATTAATGTCAACATTCCTCAAGACACTACTTCAAAGTTCTTGATCAAGGCTGACTACCCAACAACAGCTCTGGTTCAGATGGCAAGTACGTCGCTCGCAGTTAACAGCGTTCAATGGGAGAAGCCAGACGGTTCTACTGCAAGCACCACGCCTTCAAGCGCGATTGCAAGTAACGACCAGTATATGGACACAGCTGTCCCTGTATGGACATTGATCAGTGCTCCAACGCCAACAGTTACCGCACCTGCTTACGTTTCTGCAGCGTCAAGCACCATCACGGCTACTTTGACTTTCAAAGTCGTAGCTAACGGTGGCGCATTGACTAAGCCGGTAATCGGTGACTTCGGTTTGGTCTTCGCTTCATCTACTCAGACAACTTACACTACCGGATCAGGCGGTGCGGGATGTAACGTGGATGGATCAGCTTGGGGTGCTGGAACTTGCGGATTCACTTCCGTTATAGATTCCATATCTCCATCTGACGCAACAGTTGGTGACGGCGGTTCTTACTTGGTTACCGTTAAGGCAACCATGCAGTCTGCTACATCAATTGGATGGGATGTAGTTAAGCAATCAGCTAACTACTTCCTTGCTGCTACTTCAACAAAGGGAACAGTTGGAAGCAATGCGGTTAGACAGACATGGAATACGACTGACTGGAAAACTCCATCAGCGTATCTCACTCACACCTAAAACACCTCTCTTGTCTTTCTTAATGTCCTAAGCGGACTACAGGAGAAAGAGATGGTTTAGGCTGAAAGTTTCCAAAACCCCCGCGAAAGCGGGGGTTTTGTGTTGCCTTTACCTAGCTCTATATGGGGATAAAGTGACCATAATCTTTACCCCAGTTTTTTCCTTATATTCATGGATATATTTCAGGTCAGGATTGTTCTTTGATAAAAACTATGTTTGAAAGCTGTGCATAAAGTGTGCATAGAAAGTGGAAAAACTGTGGGTAAAATTGAAGAAAAAAATGACATAGAGTCAGAGAAGGAGTATAATTGCTTTAGGTTATGAAAGGCTTGTTACCTAACTTTTTAATTTTTGGGGAATTCTACTTTCGCTCGTCCTAGGACGATAGCGTCGGGAAATCCCACCTAACATAAAATGTTGGGAGTAACGTAAGCCCGAGTAATCTTCTCACGAAAGTCCCCCTTGTCGGGGATTTTTGTGTTACAATGTTTCGATGCGTCCAGTAGTAGAAAATGGCGTCGCCATCATTTGTGAGCAAACTTATCTCTCATATTAATTTCTAAAGTATTTTCATGAAAAATAATGTGTTAGATTGTAAATATAATCCAAAGATGGCGAACAAATAATGCCATTTTTCACTATTGGATGAGAACACCGCTTCTTTTTTTAACTTTAATTTTTTCCGCCTTACTTTTCGTAATAGATCAAATAGCCCTAAAGTATAATCTTTACTTCAGTACGCCATGGGCCGATATAGTAACCCACATTCTTGGCGGCGCTATTATTGCCGGACTTGCTATTTATTTTTCAAATAGAAAAACAAGCACGAATCTTTATTCAAAAAGAATATGGCCAATACTCGGGTGCTCTCTTTTTGTAGGGATTTTTTGGGAAATCCTAGAGGCTTCAACCGGCATGACTTCTACAGGAGACAAGGGTTATGCTATTGATACTGCATCCGATCTTTTTTTTGATATCTTTGGCTCGTATCTTATGTATATTTTTGTAAAATCAATCTATGGAAAACGATAGCAAAATAAATGCGCACACCAAATCTTTTGGTGTGCGTGCAAAAAAACTTAAATTAACGTTTGTTTCAGGAGTGACAACAGTTACTGGCGCAAACTTTCTTTTGGAAACTGTACCGGAAACAGGTGAGCTTGCTGTGAGGATTCTTATAGACTGCGGACTTGAACAGGGAACTCGCGAGTCAGAAATCAATAATAGAAAATCATTTCCATACGATGTCTCGTCAATTGACTATCTTTTCATCACTCACGCGCATATTGACCATATAGGCAGGGTGCCAAAACTTGTAAAAGACGGCTTTAAGGGCAAAATTTTTTCAACACAAGAAACGCACAAACTTGCACCAATTATGCTAGAAGACTCTATGAAAGTTTTTAAGATGGATCAGGGCGAATTTGAGCCGCTCTATGACGAGAAAGATATAGAAGATTCGATGTCATTGTGGCACGATATTCCGTATGATACCTGCACTGATATAAAAGGAGGTATTCAGGTCTGCGCCAAGGACGCCGGGCATATCTTGGGTTCTGTAATGTATGAATTCACCTATAACGGCAAAAAAATTATTTTTACTGGAGATCTGGGCAATTCACCAACCCCGCTTCTGCGAGATACTGCAGTAATTACTGACGCTACTTATCTTGTGATGGAAAGCGTTTATGGCGATCGCAATCATGAATCTACCGAAGAGCGACGCGACATGCTTGAAAACATAATAGAGGATGCATCCAAGAGAAAAGGCGCGCTTATCATACCTTGTTTTTCTCTCGAGAAAGCTCAAGTGCTTCTTTATGAAATAAATCATCTGGTAGAGGAGGGAAGAGTAGCGCCAATGCCCGTTTATCTTGATTCTCCTCTTGCGATCAAAGTGACTGAAATCTATCGCGGGCGTTCACGCGGATTTAATGAAGAAGTGAGGCAAGAGATGCAGAAAGATGAAAATATTTTTAGTTTTCCTCGACTCACCAAAATCATGACGGCGGAAGAATCCAAGAAACTTATTGATACTCCGAATCCGAAAATAATCATTGCCGGCTCTGGAATGTCATCAGGAGGTCGTATCATTCATCACGAAATAAACTATCTTCCGGATCCAAACAGCACTCTTTTACTTACCGGCTATCAGTCAATAGGCACCTTAGGCAGGCACATTCAAGATGGAGCGAAGACGGTTACTATTTTCGGTAATGAAGTAGCAGTGCGCGCGAATATTGTAGCGATTGACGGCTATTCTTCCCATAAAGATTCCGATCATCTTCTGGCATTCGTATCAGATACGCGCGATACACTGAAAAAAGTGTTTGTGGTTATGGGCGAGCCGAAAGCCGCGCTTTTCTTGACTCAAAAAATTCAAGACAATTTAGCAGTGGAGGCGTATCATCCGCAAAGCGGGGAGACGGTGGTCTTGGATTTTTAATGCAGACCTGATTTCGTAGCACAATTAAAAATAAGGTGATAAAATTAATCCCGTAGTAGAAAATGGCATCGCCATCATTTGTGAGCAAACTGACGTTGGTAGTTAAGTAGGCACAAGTATTTTATGAAAGACAAAGTGTTAAATTACAAAAAAAATCAAAAGATGGCAAACAAATAATGCCATTTTTCACTACAGGATGAACGATTCGACAAATTCTCCAAACTCAAATATCAATCTTGACCGACATGAGCACTTTAAGCTCAAAATCTGTGTTTCTGGCGCCGCGCATATTGGCCATCTTCCGCCACGGGTGCACGATTCAGGAAAAGCTTTAGGCATGGCAGTGGCGAAGCAGGGAGCAATACTCATCACCGGCGCCACCACCGGTTTTCCTTTTTGGACGGCAATGGGCGCGAAGGAAGCCGGCGGAATGTCTATCGGTCTTTCTCCTGCGTCAAGCGAACGCGAGCATGTAGAGGCATTCAAGCTCCCTCTTGATTATCTTGATTTAATAATATACACAGGTTTTGGATATCCGGGCCGTGATCTTTTTTTGACGCGCACATCTGACGCTATGATAACAGGTCCCGGACGCATAGGCACATTTCACGAATTTATGGTTGCCTACGAAGATGCGAAGCCGATGGGGGTATTGGAAAGCGACGATTGGGAGACGGATGAAATTCTAAAGACAATTCTCGAAAAAAGTCACAGACCTGTAGAACATATCATTTTTGACAAAGATCCGGATCGTTTGGTAGCTCGGATAATAGAGATGGTAAAAAAGAGCAAAATTAACGATACGCCCTATGAAAAAGTGTTTCAATCCGCTGCGGGGTGAACGAATGCCCTAAAAAATCCTGAATTTTCATGGAGGCATTATTAGCGTTAAAGGCTTCTTGCCTTTATTTTTAAAAGGTGTATAGTACTTCCCAAGTTATCTCTCAAAAGTTTAAGTAAGGGCGGTCGTCTTTATGTGCTTTGGAGTCGGGTAATAGATATCATTTCTCTAAAATTTTTTGAAATGATATGAATTTAGCAGGTAAAGACAATTGCAAATGGCAAAAAAGTTATATATCGGCGGGCTCTCATACAGCACTACCGATGATTCATTAAAAGCGGCTTTCGCTAAGGCGGGAGCAGTTACTTCAGCCAATGTCATCGTTGATAAGATGACAGGACGCTCACGAGGCTTTGGTTTCGTTGAGATGGCTGATGACAATGAAGCGATGGGAGCTATTGATATGTTCAATGGCAAGGAACTTGACGGACGAAAGATCGTCGTCAACGAAGCTCGACCAATGGAAGAGCGACCTCGAAACGGAGGATTCAGGCGATAAGACGCCAGCTTGTAAGCTTAAAAGCTTGCGAGCTTATCAGGAAAAATCTTAAAAACACCACGCGGACGAAAGTCCGCGTGGTGTTTTGTTTTTTTTAAACTAAATCCAAGATATCTTTGACAATTTTTTTATAAATTGTAGTATCACTCTCGGTCAACTTATTCTCCCCTTCCTATGAAAGCAAACTGTCCTATATTAGTTCGTTGCAGACAAAGCGAAATCCAAGCACCGCCACATCCTGTGGCAGAGCTCCGCAATGGCGCCCCTTCCAATGTCGACAGCTTTGCTGTCGCTGTGCTCGATCCAGAAAGCCGTATTCACAATCTTCACAAAGCTCGGAGGTCCAAGCTTACGGCTGATTTCGTGCCAACGAGTGCATGGATTACTGTTCGCGGCATGGCTCGCGACATACTCACTCAGGACGACATCGACAGGGCTTTGAAGGAATATTGGCGCCCCCTTCAGTTTGACGCTCTTTTTCTTTTTCCGGAGAGAGCAATCCAGGCGGGGCTCCGGGGATCCTACGACTCGTGGGATCATGTGGTCCAACTCTGGATCAAAAGGCCTGTCGGGGAGCCGCCCCACGATTACAGCCCCGAGTGCTGAATTAGCCTCAATTGTTTGACGCACCGGCGATTACTTCGTGCGGTGTTTTTTTTATTGCAAAAAGCCAAGATATTAAAATGTTATGTAAAAAAAGCCCCGTGAGATGTAGCTTACGCTATCTTACAGGGATTTTGTTTATGTAGCATTGACGGGCGAGATTGTCTGTCTTTTACAGACGCGACGCCACCAATAAATCGGTATAGAGCAGAATCCTGCGATGTTGATCCTTCCGCGCCATTTTGGCGGGTTTGGAAATTGGATAGGGTATCTCTTGTCAACCTTGATTGATTGCAAATGCATCTGGGGCACAATTTTGACCGTGCTCCCATACTCAATCATTACCCTGTTATCAGTCATCTGTCTGATGGTGACGGTGAAGAGGTTGTGATCAAGCGGATTACCACTCTCAGGATTGTCATAAATAACAAAGTCGCCCATTTTCATTGTGTTTTTAGGTTGAAGTTTGGGTTTAAGTTCTTAGGAATGCTATCTTTATTTGCATTTTTGTCAATTTGCTAAAAATCATACAATCCTGTATTCTGTTGCCTACGAAGCCCTGCTTCGTTTTTGTTTATCAAAATTTATGCAAAGAGATTATCCTCTAGAAAAAGTCAGAAACTTTGGAATCATCGCCCACATTGACGCCGGCAAGACGACGACGAGCGAGCGCATTTTGTATTACACGGGGCAGAGCCACAAGATAGGAGAGGTGCACGAGGGCGAAGCTATCACCGACTGGATGGAGCAAGAGAAGGAGCGAGGCATCACCATCACAGCCGCCGCCATCACCTGCTTTTGGAATCCGACATATATGGCAAGAGAAAATAGCAGCGATCTCACCAAAATGCACCGCTTCAATATTATAGACACTCCAGGCCATGTGGATTTCACGGTGGAAGTGGAGCGCTCGCTCAAGGTCTTAGACGGCGGAGTAGTGGTGTTTGACGGAGTGGCGGGAGTGGAGCCGCAATCAGAGACGGTGTGGAGGCAGGCGGACAAATATCATGTGCCTAGAGTGTGCCTCATAAATAAACTAGACAGAATGGGCGCATCTTTCGAGCGAAGCTACGCATCTATTCTTGACCGCTTGAGTAAAAATGCCGTGCGAATGCAAATCCCGATAGGGCTTGAAGAAAATCATATCGGGGTGGTGGACCTTTTGCGGCTCAAAGCGTATTACTTTGAGGGAGATATGGGCGATGTGGTGCGCGAAGACGAAATCCCAAAAGATTTAGTGGAGGACGCCAAGAAATATCGCGCCGAGCTAGTAGAAAGGATCGCAGAGCAGGACGACGGCTTAATGACGGCTTTCCTTGAAGGCAAAGAGATAGAAATAGGAGCGCTCAAAGAGACGCTTCGCAAAGCGACGATTGAAAACAAGCTTTTTCCCGTGTTCACAGGTAGCGCTTTGAAAAACAAAGGCGTCCAGCTCGTCTTGGATGCCGTCATAGAATATCTACCGGGGCCTCTGGATATCCCACCGGTGAAAGGCATTGACCCGAATACAGGAGAAGAAATTGTAAGACACGCGTCGGACGAAGAGCCGTTTGCCGCGCTCGCCTTCAAGCTTCAGACGGACCCATTCGTGGGGCAATTAACATTTTTTCGTGTGTATTCTGGGACGATTGAAGCCGGAAGCTATATCTATAATTCTACGACAGGCAATAAAGAGCGGCTCGGGCGAATCGTGCGCCTGCAGGCGAATAAGCGCGAAGAAGTGAAGAAAGTGTTTGCCGGAGAAATTGCCGCCGCTGTGGGCTTGAAGGAAGCCAAGACATCTCACACCTTCTGCGATGAAACGAAGCCGATTATTTTGGACCCAATAAAGTTTGCGGAGCCCGTGGTCTCTCTTCGCATAGAGCCGAAGACGAAAGCCGACCAGGAGAAGATGGGCGGCGCTTTAAAGAAGCTCGGGGATGAAGACCCGACATTCAAAATCTCTTCCAATCAAGAGACGGGCGAGACGATTATCTCCGGCATGGGCGAGCTCCATTTGGAAATTATGGTGGATAGGATGAAACGAGAATTTGCCGTAGAAGCAAATGTTGGCAAGCCGCAGGTAGCGTATAAAGAAACGGTGACAGGCGAAGCCGAGGCGGAACACAAATACATAAAGCAATCCGGAGGCAAGGGCCAGTATGGGCATGTGGTGCTTACAATCAGAAAGATGAAGCCGCTTGTGGAAGGCAAAAAGATTCCGAAGAATGTGCACAGAGAAGACGGATTTGAATTTATTGATTCCATCAAAGGAGGCGTCATTCCGCAGGAATTCATCCCTGCTGTGGAGAAGGGTGTGCGCGAAGCCATGGACAGAGGCATCATCGCCGGCTATCCGATGGTGGATATTTCCTGCGAGCTTACATACGGCAGCTCCCATGATGTGGACTCTTCCGAAATCGCTTTCAAGATAGCGGGCTCGCAAGCGTTCCAAGATGCGGCCAAGCGCGCCAAGCCCGTCATCCTTGAGCCCATAATGAAGATAGAAGTGGTGACTCCGGAGAAATTCATGGGTGATGTGACGGGCAATCTTAATTCAAAGCGCGCCCAGATACTTTCGATGGGAGATAGGGGGCAGAACAAAACGATAGATGCCATGGTGCCTCTCTCGGAAATGTTTGGCTATGTCACATCTCTCCGGTCGCTCACCGAAGGCCGCGCATCCTCAACAATGGAATTCGACCATTACGAAATCGTGCCTCCGAATATAGAGAAGCAAATCCAAGAAACGAGAGGGAAGTAATTTGAGAAAAAAGCCGAGCTCGCCTAGGCGAGCTCGGCTTTTTCATAGTGTTATACTTTCCTCATGTTTGACTGGCATCTTGTTTTGGGAATTTTTGCGGGCGTGATTGCTTTTGCGTCCATTATTCCTTATATAAGGGATATTCTACATGGGACGACGAGGCCGAATGTCGTCTCTTATTCTCTTTGGGCTCTGGTTCTCTCCATAGGAATGCTCGGGCAGTGGAGCTCTGGCGCATCATGGTCAATAATCTTTCTTCTTGGAGATCTCTTGGCGGTGTTTGCTGTCATCACACTTTGTGCAATGGGATATGGATATCACAAATACGGCATGGTCGAATGGACATGCCTCGCGCTTGCTATCATCGCTATCATCTCTTGGCAAGCTACAAACGAGCCATTGCTTGCCATCATTTTTGCACTTATCGCAGACATATTGGCAGCAATTCCAACGGTAGTGAAAACATATCACGAGCCAAAATCCGAGCTCCCACTAGGATGGTTCATGGTCGCCTTTGGCGGCATACTCGGCATTATCTCAAACACCGTTTTTGATTTTGCCAACCTGCTTTTCCCAATCTACATAATATTGCTCAATAGCACGGTCGGCATTTTGGCGCTGCGCGGCAGGCGATTGATGTAGAGGGTTAACTGTACAGAGGATTGACACACAAATTGCCTATGCTAGGATAGCGCCTACGCGGTGCGGTTTCCTGCCTGCCAGCAGGCAGGTATTTTTTTGAAACTCGCAAAGCTTGGCAATTATCAACCGTCCTAACTCTGCGAACGCAGAGGGACACCGTTTCTAAGTTACTTCTGAAGAGACGTTCTCGCGCTTTCTTCAGAGGATAATTAGGGACAAAGTTAATATCTATAAATATATGGCAGAATTATTTAATCGTTCCAAGCCGCATGTGAATGTAGGCACAATTGGGCATGTAGACCACGGCAAAACAACTCTTACCGCGGCTATTCTCAATGTTTTACACCGAGCAGGTAACACAGTGAAGCTCAAAGGTGTTGACCAAATTGACAACGCGCCGGAAGAAAAGGCGCGCGGTATTACTATTAACCTTTCCCACAACGAATACGAAACGCCAAACCGGCACTACGCTCACATAGATGCTCCCGGACACGCTGACTATATCAAGAACATGATTACAGGCGCGGCGCAAATGGACGGCGCGATTCTCGTTATTGCGGCGACAGACGGCGTGATGCCTCAAACAAGAGAGCATGTGCTTCTTGCAAAACAAGTGGGTGTTCCGAAGATCATTATTTTCCTAAATAAGTGTGATATGGTGCCTGACAAGGACCTTATTGATCTTGTTGAAGAAGAGGTTCGTGAACTTCTTGTAAAACAGGGGTATGACAAAGACTGCCCGATAATTCGCGGCTCAGCCCTTAAAGCGCTTGAAGCAAAAAGCAATGATGATGAATGGAGTAAGAAAGTGCTTGAACTAGTTGACGCGCTTGATACTTATATTCCAGTTCCAGTTCGAGATACTGAAAAGCCGTTTCTTATGCCGGTTGAAGATATTTTCTCAATTGAAGGACGAGGTACAGTGGTGACTGGGCGTATAGAAAGAGGACTCGTTAAAGTAGGCGAGGATATTGAAATTGTCGGTATCAAACCCACGGCAAAGAGCACAGTTACTGGCATCGAAATGTTCAACAAACAGTTAAATGAAGGAATGGCCGGAGACAACGCCGGAATCTTGCTTCGCGGTACAAAAAAAGAAGATATCACTCGAGGACAGGTGCTTGCAAAGCCGGGATCCGTTACTCCACATACTGATTTTGAGGCTGAAGTTTACATCCTAAAAAAGGAAGAAGGAGGACGACACACTCCTTTCTTTACAGGATATAAGCCGCAATTCTATGTTCGAACAACTGATGTTACTGGTGAGGTAACTCTCAAAGAAGGAGTTGAGATGGTTATGCCAGGGGACACCATTACTTTCACAGTAAAGCTTGTTGCTCCTGTAGCTTTAGAAGAGAAACAGAGATTTGCAATCCGAGAAGGAGGCAAAACTGTTGGCGCAGGTGTTGTTACTAAAGTCATTAAATAGCTGTCAGCTTAGAGCTTTTAGTTTTTAGGAAATGCAAAGATCCTAAAGCTAACAGCCAGTAGCTAAAAGCTAATAGCTAAAAACATGGCTGAAGCCAAAACAAAAACAAAAGCAAAAAAATCCGGAGCGAAAGAAAAAAAGGCTCCAAAGGAAACTCCTGATGCGGGGAACCATCGTTTAAGGATTCGGGTCAGAGCATATGACCATAAAATTCTTGACGCATCGGTAAAGCAGATCATAGATACCGCGCTTCGCTTTGATGCCAAAATTCTCGGACCGATTCCGCTTCCGACCGAAATCAGGAAATACACGGTCAACCGTGCTTCGTTCGTCTACAAAAATGCGCGAGAACAGTTTGAGATGAGAACACACAAGAGACTTATAGACATCGTCAATCCGAATCCAAAGATAGTGGAAGCGCTTTCCAACCTTTCTCTGCCCTCAGGCGTCAACATTGATGTGAAGATGATGTGAGTGATTTTTAAGGAGCGTAGCGACTATAAAAATCCTTATCCCTCCCCACTTTCACAGAAACAAAGATGAAAATGACAAGATTGATTGCAAAACAAAATAGAGTAACATGTCTAAACCTCTTCGGTCAAAGTGGGGAGGGATCATTATTTTCTAAAACTCGCTTTGCTCGTTAAGAAAATATATGAAATATATCCTGGGTGCAAAAAAGAATATGACACAGATGTTTGACGCAGAGGGTAATGTAAGCCCAGTCACTGTTATTGATGTCTCTCCATCCATTGTTACGCTTGTCCGGACAAAAGAAAAAGACGGTTACAGCGCTGTCCAGCTTGGATACGGCGTCCGCAAAGCAAAGAATGTGAGCAAAGCCGTGCTCGGGCATACCAAAGGCAAAGCGTTCCAGACAATAAAAGAATTCAAAGTGGATACAACGGAGGCGAAAGAAGGAGACAACATCTTCGCGGATATTTTCAAAGAAGGAGATATCGTAGCCGTGTCCGGGATTTCCAAAGGCAAAGGATTCCAGGGCGTCGTAAAGCGCCACGGATTTGAAGGAGGCCCGCGAAGCCACGGCCAGAAACATTCCGAGCGCGAGCCGGGCTCCATCGGAGGCGGCGGACGCGACGGCGGACGCGTGGCCAAAGGTATGAGAATGGGAGGAAGAATGGGTGGCGACAGGGTGACGGTCAAAAATTTGAAAGTGATTGGGATAGACAAAGAAGCAAATCAAATAATGATAAAAGGAGCAATCCCAGGGAGGAGAGGCACCATCCTAGAAATTCGAAGCACTAAATCCTAAATCCGAAACACAGAAATGAAAACGAAGATATACAATTCAAAAGGAAAAGAAACTGGTGAAATCACT
>DATDXX010000007.1:0-3486 GCA_036517135.1 Minisyncoccota bacterium
GAAGCTAACAAGAAGCAAAAAGCGGCAAAGCTAAAGGCGCATACCGTAGAGGTGAAATCCTTGCAGGTAAAGATAGGCACAGGCGAGCACGACTTGGCGCTCAAAGCCAAAAAAGCGTCCGAATGGCTTGCAAAAGGCAACAAAGTGAGAGTGGAATTATTTCTTACCGGGCGCTCTAAATATTTACAAATAGATTTTTTAAAAGAACGACTGGACAGAATTTTGCGGCTTATTTCTATTCCATATAAAGTAGGCGAAGACGCAAAAAAGGGTCCGAAAGGGCTCTCTATGGTTATAGAGAAAGGGAAGTGATTTTTAAGGAAGTGTAGCGACTATAAAAATCCTTACCCCGCCCCACTTTCACTGAATAAAAATTAAAATGACAAAATTGATTGCAAAACATAATAAGGTAAGTGTGCAAAACCTCTTCGGTCAAAGTGGGGCGGGGTCATTATTTTCTGAAACTCGCTACGCTCGTTAAAAAAATATATGAAAACAAACAAATCATACATGAAGCGTCTAAAGGTGACGAAAACCGGCAAAATAAAGGCGCGGAAAGCCGGACAAAATCACTTTAACGCCAAAGAATCAAGAAATCGCCAGCTTGGAAAGAAACGTTCGGTGGATTTCATAATGTCTAAAAAAGATCAGGCAAGGTATCTTACTAGATAGTGAGTAGAAAGTGGAATGTGGAAAGTAGAAAGAAATCAAAACTACATTCTACTAGCGAAGCGATCTACTAACAATTAACCAAAAATGACTAGAGTAAAAAAAGGGGTAAACGCGCTCAAGGCAAGACGAAATGTTTTGCGCCAAGTAAAAGGATATAGATTCGGTAGAAGTAAAAAAGAGGCGCAAGCAAACGAGGCTATAATGCACGCAGGTGCTTATGCCTTCGCCCATAGACGGGATAAAAAAGGAGATTTCCGAAGACTCTGGAATGTGCGCATAAATGCGGCGCTCCGAGAGCAAGGCACGACCTACAGCAAATTCATAGGACAGCTCAAAAAAGCGAACATCGGTCTTGATAGAAAAATTCTCGCAGCACTTGCGAATGAAAATCCATCGACTTTTCTGAAGGTACTTGAAAAGATAAAATAGCTATTAGCTTCTAGTTAAAAAACTGCTCGAATGGGCAGTTTTTTGTTTTATTTCCTAACAGCTGACAGCTAGTAGCTAAAAGCTACTCTAATATGCCGTCCAAGTTTACATCATAAAGTATCGCCTCTGAGACAAGACGATAATCAACTATTTCTTTTTTTTCAAACCAAAGTTTTATTTCTCTTTCTGCTTCTTCTGTTTCATCTGAACAATGGATGAGATTTCGGACAGCGCGGTCGTCAACAGTAGAAAGCGCGTATGAATCCATCGTAAAGTCTCCGCGGATAGTTCCTACATCAGATGAGAGCGGTTCAGTTTCTCCAACGAGTTTTTTTACCACCGCGACCGCCTGATTGCCTTCAACAACCATTGAAACGACAGGTCCGGATGTCATGAATTTTTCGAGTGCTCTGATAACATCTTTGCCGTATTCAACCGCCTTCTTTTTTACAGGCAGTTTATGCGCCTTAAGATTTTCAATTATGTTATTTCCCTTTTTTAGAAACCATGCATCGTTTTTGTGGTAATGCTCCCATATCTTTTTGTGGTCTAAAACGGTTAATTTCATGGCCGTGATCTTTAGCCCAGCCCTCTCAAAACGCTTGATTATCTCACCAACAAGAGACCTTTGGACACCGTCCGGTTTTATAATTACAAATGTTTTTTCTTTTTTAGGGTGTGTTCTTTTCATACCTTTTACCAATCAACCTGCCTTTTGGCAGGTTTACGCCCAAAGTATAGAATAAAATCATTAAAATAGCAAGAAAAACACCTCATCTACGATGAGGTGTCACATTGATTGCCACTCTTACAATCTGGGTGATAGCTTCAAGAAGCAACGGCTCATCATGTGGCAAGGCCACTAAGATATCTCTAAAGCGTTTGACTTCTTCTGAATCGTGCTTCTCTAAATCATACTCCTGGGCATGTATCACCGTGCTTATTGCACCAAGCAGGTGTTCCCCTGGCATGGCTTTGATGAGTCGTTCAAAGCAGCGCGTTTCCTCCGTCTCAGGAACAGAGATGCAGTTTGGCATCACTTCATCTATAGGCGGACCAACGATGAGCGACCATCTTTTAGGCTTTGGGAGCAGGACAAGAAAGAACATCCGCCTACCTTACCATAAAGTTTCTGCTCGTCAATTTATACTTCAAAAGGATTATCAGCTGGAACCGGTTGCGGCTGCTCGGGTTTTTTCTGATATTTTATTTTTATCTCTTCCTCTATCAGATTTTTGTCTTTGCCATAAGTAAGATATGAGAGCTCTTTCAATTTTTCTACAATGCCAGTATCTCCTTTTATCGGAGGTAATGTTTCCATAGAAAATGGACGCACCGGTCTGCCGTTCGCTAAAAGCTTCATATAACAGCTTCTGTTGTCAAGATTGAGTAAATCATTCTCGGTAAAAACCGGCTCAAATTGTTTTTCTAGATATTCTGCGTCATCAGCACCGACACGAAAGGATGCAATAGAGCCGACATTGCCAAAGACCGCATCCTTTATGTCGTCTTCAAGCTGGGCGATGAATTGGTGCGCAATGGTAAGCGATAATTTATATTTTCGCGCTTCCGAAAGTATCTGTGAAATAGAATCAGTAGTGATATTCTGGAACTCATCTATATAAAGATAAAACGGAGGCAAGTCCGCGCCGAAAGAATCCGCCCTTGAGAGCGCCGCCATTAAAATCTTGCCGACGAGGATTAGGCCAATCAAATTAGCGTTAATGTCCCCGAGGCGCCCTTTTGATAGATTCACAAGAAGTATTTTTTTCTTGTCCATCACTTCGCGGAAGTTAAAAGTGCTTTTTTCCTGCGCGATTATTGGACGCATTATGTCGTTTGAAAGAAAGACATCAAACTTGGATGTGATATACGGCACGACATTTGCAAGAGATGCTTCGCCCCCGGCTTTGTCGGCAATCTCCTTCCAGAATTGGATTACAACAGGATTTTTGCAGTGTGATAATTTCATTTCGCGGAATGACTTTGATGAAAGCACGCGCGATACATCCAAAAGAGTGTTTCCACTTTCAGGGTCTTCCATCACAAGAAGCACAGCGTTCCTGAAATACTGCTCAAACATAGGGCCTCCGGCAACTTTCATATCAAATAATTTGTTAAAGATTGAAAGCATTTCGTTCACTACAAATGTCTTCTGTTCGGGATAGCGGAGATCATACTCAAGCATGTTGAGAGCCATCGGTCGCTCGGTGTAGCCAGGGTCAAAGTAAATCACATCTTCGTATCGCTCCTTTGGAATTATTGAAAGAATGTCTTGAATGTCCGAGCCGTGCGGATCTATCATACAGACACCCTCTCCATTTATGATATCCTGAACAAGCATGTTTTTAAGCAAAGTTGTCTTGCCTGTGCCTGTCTGGCCGA
>DATDXX010000008.1:0-2715 GCA_036517135.1 Minisyncoccota bacterium
CTCCTTTCTCAAATAGATCCGAAGTTTGCCCAGAAAGTCGTGCATCCAAAAGAGAGCGTCAGAGCAGATTTGCCTGACATAGCTCTTCCACCTACACATAAGCGGATATTACGCGAGACATTTCTCCAAAGGAATTTCTCCGTATCGGCGCTCAACAACTTTTTAAAGTGTCCGTGGAAGTATGTCGCAAGGAATTTGCTTTTGGTGCCGGAGCCGCCGGAATGGAGCGCTCTTCTTGGCACAGCATGTCACAACGCTTTGAAAATTTTCCATACCAACGCCAAAAAGAGAAAAGTGCTCGGCAAAAAAGGGCTAAAAAAGCTTATAAATCAATGTATTTTGGCCGAGCCGTTCACCGCAAGCGATCTACCCGTCGCCCTTGAGAAGGCGGAAAGGAGTATCCTTGCCTATGCCGATTCGTTCGTGCCATTCAAAAAAGGTGAGAAGATATCTGTAGAAAATTCAGAAGCCTTTGTGTATCGGGTGAAGGATGGCAGGGACGATTTTGGAATAACAGTCACGGGCAAAATTGATTTATCGAAAGAGACAAATGGAAGGACGCGAGTGATTGATTTCAAGACGAAGAAGCGAATGACCAGAAATGAAATAGAGGGCAAGACAAAAAACAGCGAAGGTGCCGAAATGCGCCAACTGCAATTCTATAAATTCCTTTTGGAAAACAGCAGAAAGGGTTGCGAAGTATCGCTTGGCACGCTCACATTCCTTTCTCCCGAGCGAGGCAAGGTTCTCTCCGAGACATTTGAGCTAAACGATGTCGACAAGGAAAAGATAGAGGAAACGGTAAGAAAGGCGCTCTTGTCGATTTACCGATTGGATTTCTGGGGCAAGACCTGTGGAGAAAAAAACTGCGAGTATTGCAAGCTATATCACAGCTTGGTCTAGCTTGTTGTTGGAGGGAGTGAGCTCGTTTATCTTGTCCACAAATTTCCAGAATCCGTCGTTGCCGCCTAGCTCTGCAGCGCATTCAGCCGCTTCTGCTTCTTTAGGAGCTTTAGAGTGGAGCTGGGCTAGAGGGAAGTGGCGAAATACCCAAGCCACCTTGCCGTCCTTGCCGTAAGTGCTCATTACTTCCAGCATCGTCGCGTGGAATCTTTTGCAGAAAGGGCACTCAAGGTCGGAGTATTCTACGATTTTGACAGGAGCGCTAGAATTTCCTTTGATGTGGTCTTTGGCTGTGACGGGCTCCATATTCTGAAGCGACGGCTCTCCGCTTCCTGGGTTTTCCTTGAGCGCCTGCTCTATCGTGGCCTTCACTTGCTCTATCGGTTGGGCGCCGTTGATAGGATATTTTTTGCCGGAAGCGCTTACTACGATTGTCCACGGAGTACCGTTGCCTCCTGTCGCTCCTGCTTTGCCAACGCTATCGGATATAGCTTTCGTATATTTGCCGGAAGTCAAGCATTTGTCAAAATCCTTTGTATTAATCCCAGATGCCTTTGCGATTTTGGAGAGCACCGTCTCTAATGTCTGCACTTTCGGCGTACCGCTCCCCCCGAAGCTTTTGCCGGAAAGAAATACGCCACCAGCGATGAGCGCTCCAGCGATGACGATTGCAAGCGGTGTGGCCAGATTATTCCTAGTAATGAAATTTCCAGTGTTATTCTCCATTTGTTTGTCTCTTTTTATTCTTGTCGCTAAAAGGGCAATGAGAATGTCATCGCCTGATTATTAATACTTTCCCAATTCGTAGTGTCCATTATAACATCCTTCGCAGTCGCACCATCTTTATATTTGAGAAGTTTGTGCTTTAATGCGTATTCGTATATTTCCTTTGTGACTTTCACGTCTTGGATGCAATACTTCCTGATGCTCTCTATATCGCCCTTTTTCCACCATTCTATGGCTTGGAGGCCGTGGCCGTTTTTGCCGTAGCCCAAGGTCGCTTCGGCGATGTTGCCGAGCCCCACGCGCCTGCCGAGCGATTTTCTGACCTCTGCCAGGATGTCCAAGCTTTTTATTTTTGTGATGTCGCCATTGTAGTATTTGTTCAAAAGGGGAATGTCAAAGTGGTCGCTATTGAATCCTATGAGTAGCTCCGCCTGCTCTATCAATGGCCAGAGTTTGGGCAATTCTTCTACCAGATAGCTAGAGTAGGAATCCGTCTCATAATCATAGACGCCGACGATAGAAATATCCAAGAGCGCCGGGTCCGCCTTGCCCACGTCGTCAAAGATATTCCTTGTCTCAATATCAAATACTATTTTACGCATAAATTCAGATTATGATCCAGAAACTATGATTTGAAATTCACTCATTCTTTCCATTGAGGTCTTCAACATCTGTATTTCATTCTCTCTCATGGGAAATTTTGGATTTTCTTCATGTTGGAATCGATTAAGGCAGGGTACAATCTCGCGCTCGAAAACCTCAATAAATTCCTTTATTTTTGCTTTTTCTCCCGCGCTGAGAACTATCTTACTAATACCTTCATCATCTGACTGAGTATGTCCGATCATGTTCAACAACCCGATCTGTAGAGAGTCGAAATGTGAAAGAAATTTGCGTGCTTCTCGTTCGGTATAAATTGTGCCTACAGGATGATCCCTAATAACACCTTGAAGGTCAATGATGCGATCTAACGTGGTCTGCTGAAAAAGCAACTTTCTTTACCAAGACTCGTTTGGTATAACTTCAGGGATCATACTCTGTCATTAGTATTAATTTTCAACAAATTGTGAGTTTTTAAAAAGTCTC
>DATDXX010000009.1:0-4770 GCA_036517135.1 Minisyncoccota bacterium
TGGGATAGTCAATGATATTGACGCCTTACCGGTTTTTACATTATCAATCGCGGTTTTTATGTCTCCTATTATGCCATACACCCTTGTTCTGCTTTCCACCACATCTTTTGATTTAATCATTGTTCTCTCACCGTTTGTCTGTGTTGAGTATGAGGCCGCGGGCGATTCAAGGCCAAACCGTTTATCTTCAAAAGCTTTGCTAAAAGTTCTGACTGCCAGCTCCAAATCAATTCTTGCCTGCTGTTTTTGCACTACGGTAGCCGTAGCATCCCTAAGCACTCTTTTTGTTCTATCTGCCACTAAATTGTATGTTGCCCGATCGGGTGCCAGTACATCCAAGTCTACGGTTTGTCTTTCAAATTCTGTCATTATTTGATTATCAGCATCTGGACCACCGGCTTCATATTTTGCGATTGCCCTGCCTATCTCGCCGGCTTTTGTCATTTCACCATAGACAGCGACAGTCTCGGCCATTTTCCATACAGGCGCAGAGATCGCCTCTTTCATTTTTGCTCCAAACAATGAATCCTTGACCGCGCTGGAAAAGAATATTTCATCAGTAAACCTGTTCCTTAAAGAACTTGTAAGCTCATTTCTAAGATTTACACTTTCTGGGTCATCGCCCTCAAACATCGCCCGCGCTTCTTTCGGCAAGCTTTTTAACATGGAGAGTCCCTGTTCGTTGCTCTGCGCGTTCTTTATCATCTTTTTCATACCCTCTACTCTCACTGCATGTGCCCGCGTTCTACGAGCTCCATACTCTGCATCGCTTTCTCCTTCTATTCTTTCAATAGGCTTGCCTATGACATTTTGAAACTCTCTGTCCCAAAAAGGCAGATTGCTTCGCATCTTTCTTTCCACCTCGCTTATTTCCGGCTGCTCCATTCGCCCTCCTCCGTGATCAAGGTAATATCTGCTGTAGCCCTTGTCATTTTTTATGAGCTGGTCCCCGATTCTCTTTTCATAAGTTTCGTCATCTTCGCCGGCATTTCTTGTTATGCGAAGCCTGCTTCCATGTGCCTCCATGACTCTATGCTGAAATGCCTCATCGCTTTCGCCCACACCTTTTGTAAGGTCAACTCTCTTTGACCACTGTTGGTCGGTTTCAACAGCGTTGCCATGCGAGTCCACTCGTCTTATATGTTCATTTCGGATATCCTTTTCCATCTCAAGGCGTACGCCGGCTTTTCCATCCGAATTAAGTTTTTTGAATATGTCATCTGCCGCTTGGAGCTTTGCGGATGAAATGCCCTTTCCGCCCGCTTCTCTAAGAATTTTCCCAATTTCTTTCTGATCTCCGTGCGCCTCTTCAATCCGCGCTTCATAATAAGCGACTTCCGCTCCGATTTCTTTTTCTGTAAATCCTTTGCCGGCGGCCCTGGCGGTTCTTATTAGTCCTCTTGCCAGTCTTTGTTTGGCCTGACTTACGAGCCACCCTCCTTTGAGCGGATTACCGTGCCTGTCTCTGCCTGTCGCCCATCCTGCTATCGTGTCGCTATGTCCTAGCCATCCCTCTTGCTTATTGACCAATGTCTGAGCAAATCTTCCGACGGTATTGCGCGTTGCCCATCCGAGTCCGAATCCGGTTGCGCCCATAGCTCCGCCAACCAAAGCTCCTGTCGCCATGCTTTTTCCTTTATTATAAACCGCCATTGCCCCGGCAGCGCCTCTCACTCCCATCATTTCGGCTATGATGAGTGATGCCACGAGCATTACAATGAGTACCGCAAAACTGAATATTTGCTGAACATCAATAAGGGCTGAAAAAGTCCGTCCGCTTAAAAAATCTGCCTGCATAATTCCTCTTCCGGCCTGAAGAGTAATGTAAACGCAGAGCATGAATATCGGCGCGTAAAAAGATTCTTTTATCAAGGTATTCCAGAATTTTTCTTTTGCCATGCCTTGAAGCGAAGAAATCGGTATTGCCATGCCGACAAACGCCAAAGGCGAAAATATCATTAGGAATAAAAGTACCACAAAGCGTTTTATAAATATCACGCACACGGCGGCGAAAACAAGAATAATAAAAGCGTCAAGAATTATTCCCATAGCAAATGTGGTAAAAGGGCTTGTACCCGAGGCAAATTGTTTAGCGTCGGCGGCGGTGAGATCTCCTGCATTTTTTACCGCGCTATTATTGAGGATACTTGATGCGCTTTGGCTCGGGTCCTTTAATATCAATTGTGGCTGAAACAGGGTCATAAAAGCGTCACCTAAGTCAACCTTTCGGCCTCCTTCATCAGTCGTTATCTTGTCATATATCTCAATTGACATTATATTCGGCACGTCAATAATTATTTTTGTGAAGAACAAACTGAAGTTAATGAGCACGGCGGCTATGATAAGCCGGCTTAACGAGTGTTTTACCCCGTGCTCATCAATCTGAAGAATAGTTGCAATAGCAAGATACAAGAGAACAAAGATAAAGCAGATGTTTGCGATATCTCGGACTACAGTCCAGCCCACTCTTATGATTGAAAGCCCTTCCTTATCATTGCCAACAAAACTCGCTATATTAACAACAGTGAAAACGAATACAGCGTTAAAGACATTTCCTACAAATCCAACAATAAATGATGCAAGCCAGAGAATTATGTAAAAGACTTGGGCGAAACATGCCGGAAGTGATGCCCCTGGTTGCGACTTTGGCAACCCCAAAAAACTGCTATATTGCCAGTCCCAAATGATACATGCTCCCGTAGGTTTGGTGCCGTCAGTTGCTTCTTGAAGACGTTTTACTAATGCAGCATTGTTGTCATTGGTTCTTACTACGTTTGTTTCTTCTGTCCCTATTCTGCTGCCAACACTTTCTACAATGACATTTTGAGATCTAACCCTTTTCATGTTGAAGTCAAAGTCGAGTCGTTGTTGAGGGGAAAGAGGGGTGCCATTTGTTAAATGTGAAATGTAGAGATCTTTTAAACTTTGCGGAAATCCACTAAAGTTGTTGATTGCCTGGATATCTCTTTCTTTGTTCGCATTGTTTAATATTGTCTGCTCTGCTTCCGTTAACGGTTCGTCGTTCAAAACTTTATTGATAAAGTTTTCTTTTTGAGCATCCGTCAAATTGGTATAATTTTTTATAAGATTTACCTTATTAGCCCCGACTCCTATTGAGCTTCCATTAGGCCCTTCAATGCTTCCAAATCCCATTCTGTCAGCCAACATCAACTGTGTGTAACCATTATCAATGTTGTGGTTTTGCTTCAAAGCTTGATTTATAAAAGCTCGGTCATTTATGGCGTCTTTAAAAATTCGCGCACTGCCAGTATCTATATAAGATCTACCGTTTGTCCCGCCCACAATTAATGCTCGTAAAAAATTAGGCTTTGTGATTGTACCAGAAGTGCCTGCCGTACCTTTGTCGTAGATAGCGGTCACATCATTGCCAGATGCATCGCGAAAGTGAATGCAATATGTTCCGCCGCTTGATATGCCGCTGCTTCTTATAGAATAATATGCGCTGGGGGTAAGACAATTATCAGTCGTGCCAACAGGAAGTTGATCACCGGATACAGTTGCCACACTTGTGCGCCCAGTAGAGTCGGAAGTGATCTCACCTTTTGATACGGCAGTTACATTTATGTTATTTGTTGTAAACGGTATCTTGTAGGACACATAACTCCCAAAACCTGTTGCTACCAGTCGCCCTGCTCTATCTTCGTATTCCTGAATTTGTTGTTGGTCAGTATGAGATAAAATCTCTTTTAGATTAGCTTCCGCATAACCTTTTATTGTAAAAAAATCGCCTGGCCCTTGTACTTCCAGGCTCGCAGTACCTTGTGCGTTTATGCCTGTAAAAGAAGGAACCGTTTCTACAGTTACTTTCTTGGTAGACGAATTTATGTTGACGACAGGTTCAGCGGCTCTAGCAGTATTCAATGACAAAAGCCAAAATCCTAAAATTAAAAGAATTATCGGTACCCTTTTTCCTTTAAAGACATACATCACTTAATATTATATCCCGTTTGAGATGAAACGGAAACACGACAAGTTGGAAAACAAGTGCTTGAACAAGACTATTTAGTAAAGATATCTCACTTTTTGTTAATCAGATATGTTTCCTATCTCGAACGGGATTATATCCCTTTTAAAGCAAATATGCTATGTGGTATATGGGAAAAGTGGACTAAATGGGCGTCTGTATTTGTGGCATTCGTATGAATTCGTGGATTAGTGTCGCAATCTGCTTTTTTCTAACACTATCTGCCTCCTGCTCAAAGCGCGCTTTGAGCTTTTTTCGTTACCTCAAAGATCTTATTGACCGCTATCTTGATGAGCTGATTTACAAGTGCCGTGATGATAGAGTCAAAATCTTTCGCCAGTGAAACGCGCAAGTATTTCATCATACTGCGATTCTGGAGCTCGTCTTTTACCTGATTGCCTGTTGTTATGGTCTGTAACGACTGGGGATAGCAAGATCCGTCTGGTCGTATGTATTGAGGAGGACAATATGTATAATTTTGATAGCCCTGGTTTATAAGTAGATTCTGCGAACCGTAAGATCGCGCTTGACCGGAGAGCGCCTGCATTCGCGGTGATGTGTAAAAATCAATCATTGGACCGTAATTATTTTCGGGATTGAATGCCAGCATTCTCGTATCCATGCTTACATTGCCGTTTCCCCAAAAACCACGAAATTGGGAACTGTTTATTGTCGGACGCAGCTGACTGGCAAAATTTCCGTTATAAGCATTTATAGTACCCATCAAAACCGGCGTTCTTATATCGTCAAGAATTTGATATCCTGCGCCCGCTACTCCTGCCGCT
>DATDXX010000010.1:0-9101 GCA_036517135.1 Minisyncoccota bacterium
CGCCAAAGGCGCGCGGGTTTATTTACTATTTATAGACAACAAAATAATTTATGGTAAGGTGAAACTAGTCAACCAATACACACCTAATCCACTCCACCATGAAAAAGTTCCTTTCAGTCGTCAAAAAGCTGAATTTCTACCTCAACGAAAAAGCTGATCAGTTTGCGTCAGACTATGCGCGAAAGCCATTTATTCTCTGCCTGATCTTTTTGGCCAATACAGCCGGCGTTGTCGGATCGATTGGGATTCTGATATTCACCTTCTTTTCATTCATTTTCCCTGACTTCGGGGATGAGTGGTATCTGAGGTCAACTTCTGTGACACTGACGCCAGTTTGGATCTTTGTCTTCTGGAATGGAGTGCACTCTGTCAGACACTCATCTTGGCATCTCATTGAACGTCTGACGAAAGCATGACCTGAAGCGCTTCTTTGATTAGAGGGAGCGCTCTTTTTTATACAGCATTAAAATTTTCTAAGATTTAATACTTGATTTATTTTTTATCACCCGCAAAAGTTAAAGCCATTTTTTGTTCCTTTGGGTCAAAAAGGGAAATTTTAAAAGCATAGCTTTTACCTAGTTCAAGCTTTTCGCGAAGCTTCTCTTCACTTCCGAATTCGGATATATGCACGAGGCCGGCGACACCTTCTTCAATTGATGCCAGCGCGCCATGGCGATTGAATTTGATGACCACACCCTGCACGGCGTCATCCTTTTTATATTTCTTCGCCGCTTCAGTCCAAGGATTTTCTTTCAGCGCTTTCACGGACAGGGATATTTTACCTTCTTTTATTTCAATAACCTTTACTTTTACTTTATCACCGACTTTGAAAAACAGGCGGGGATCTTCAACAAGTCCCCAGTCAATTTCTGAAATATGCACAAGTCCCTCTAAGCCGTCTTCAATCTTTACAAACGCGCCGAAATCCACAATACCCGTAATTTCACCCTCAACGATATCTCCGAGCGCGTATTTACCGACTATTTTTTCCCGAGTCTCTTCTGTCTGGCTCTTTTCGGAGAAGATAAGCTTACCGTCTTTAGGGTTTGCAGAAATTATTGATACAGCGAGTTTGCCCCCAACTAATTTTTTTAGCTCTTCCAAAATTCTATCTTTATCGCCATCCATCACTCTCGGATAATGTTCGCTTTTTAGCTGGCTTGCCGGCAAAAATCCCTGCATACCCTGCCAATTGATGATTAGTCCTCCTTTGTTTGCCTCAGAGACAGTTACTTCAAATATTTTCTTTTCGTTCATTGCTTTCTCAGCGTCCGACCAAACAAGAGCTTGTTTGGCTTCTTTCAGTGATAGCTCTATATAACCCTCATCATTCAATAGGTCTACTACTTTTGCAGCAATTACATCGCCTATGTTTACTTTGCGTAAAACATCACGCACAGCAATGTACTCTCGGCCGTAAATTATGCCTGTGCCGTAAGGAAAGAGATCGATATAAACACTACCTTTATCAATAGCAATAACAGGTCCTTCCACAAGGTCTCCCATGCCTGGAGGGGTAAGGGATGCCGCGAGCATCTGCGCGTGAACCGTATTAATTGTCTTTACTTTCAAATCCGCCTCCGTTTTCGGAGCGGGCTTTTCTTTAGTTTTAAACTTTAACATTGTTATGGCGGGTCCTTGCCTGCATCGCTCGTGGCCATTACAGGGGCAAGATTACTTCCGCGTTTACCCCGTGGGAAGCGAAGCTTCTTTTCGGGGTTACTTTTAATATCTACAATACGCTGTCAATTATACATACCCAGACGATTTTTGCAATTGTCTTGCACAAATTTGATGAAATGGTAGTGTCTAGGGCAGAACCAGTAAACTCCACATCTACACTTATGAGCACGAGCCCCGAAGCGTTTGACGCACTTTCTAACATCAACACCGCAATGTTTCTTTCTACTCTTGGCCCGCCAAAGCCGGCATTGGTTGCAAAATATCGTCAAAAATACGAGCAATCGAGCAATGTCAGATTGGTCCGAATGTTTTACAGCCAACACGCTATCTTTGCTTGGTGCATTCCCAATCCAGAGAACAAGAATCTTTCGGTGGTCTTTTCCAAAGAAGAGGAAGAAAAGATGGAGGCATCTCTTGTCCAAATGCTTGAGAAGGGGGGAGACGAAAAAATCTTCACGGAGCTCAAAGACAAGCTTAACCTCTGGGCGAGAAAAGCAGGACAGGCCGGCAGAGACAAGGAAGTATACTGCTTCGCACCGACTCCAGACCATGAGGAGATTACCGTCTTAGGAGAGCTTCTTTTGGAGCGTTTCCACACGAAGAACAAAAAAACCACTGGCACCTAATCACAAGATTTGGGCCAGTTTTTTATTTGGGAAAAGAATTAATTTTTTGATACATAAGACGCGATAGATCTCTTTACATCGTATTCGGCTTCTGCCGCATAATCGCGGTGACGTGTTCGTTCCCGAGCCAGTGTGGACTCAAAATCATGCTTTTTACCAGCATCCCATTTTTCTTGTTTCTCTTCTTGCATCTTTTTTAGATCTTCGGACGCACCATTAACGGCTTGAAGGAATGCAAGGGCGAATGCCGCCGTATCCACATCGTCTCTCTCAAGCGCAGCCATTGCGATTCCCTGAACCTTTTCTATTATCTCCTTGTTGCTTCTATCTGAAAGTACGAGTCCTTTATTGCGGTCAAAGACGGCATTGTAATAGTTGATATATGCCATGACGAGATCTTGAGAGCTACCTATCCTGCGGTACTCAAATCTCTCGTTATAGAAGAAATTGCCGTCTTTCATATCCATCTGACGAAATTGAAACATCGAATCCACTCTTTTCGGCTCGTCGAGCCATTTTATCCTCTCCTCACTGTCTTTCTTGGTCCCTTCGTTTGAGGAGATCATGCCGTCATAAGCCTCATCTAGTGTCCTGCTTGAATTTGTCCTTCTCATCCATTCTTCCGGAGTCATGTATTCAAAACTGTTTCTACTATACTGATAGAGTCGATGCTCTTTTTCTATTTCAAAAAAACCTTTTGTCTTTTGGCTTTTGTCTCGGAGAGCTCCTAGCTTCTTTCTATCATAGTCCGCCCATTTTTCTTTATCATTAGACACCACGGAATACGCTTGCGCTCCATGCATGTTGTTGAATGTTGCGTTGTCTTTGCCTATTTCTTCTCCGACGCGCTCCAGCTCTGCTATGGCAGCCCTTTCTTTCTCTGGATCTCGCGCTAGTGGGGCGTTTGCTAATGTCTCCATTTTCAAAAATTATCTCATAAAACCTTGTGATTTAATGGTATAACGGTTTGAAATAAAAGTCCATTTATGCTAGAATTAGAAAATGATTTTAACTTATCATGGAGGGGATTTTGTCCGAGCCCAATCGGGGGACACGATAGTGGCTGTAAATCCTATTTCAAAAACCTCTAAGCTTAAGACCACCAAATTTGGCGCGGATATTGCGCTTATTTCTGAAAATAATCCTGACATGAATGGCATTGAAGAAGTTACATTTGGCAACAAGGTGCCCTTTGTCGCGAATGGCCCCGGGGAGTACGAAATCAAGGATATTTTTGTCAAAGGATTTTTTTCTAACGGAGGCGCAAAAATAAATACTATTTACTCGGTGCTTTTTGACGGCATTCATCTCTGCTTTCTAGGCGCCCTAAAAGAAGACGCCTTAAGCGATGAAGCAGTTGAATCTCTCACTGATATTGACATTCTTTTTGTGCCGGTAGGCGATACGCTTGCGCCTTCCAAGGCATATAAGTTAGCTGTTTCTCTTGAGCCGAAGCTCATTATTCCTTTAGGAGTTGATGCTTCCATAAAAACATTTCTCAAGGAAGCAGGCGAAACAGCTGCGGAAAAAACCGAAAAACTAACCTTGAAGAAAAAGGATCTTGAAGGTAAAGAGGGTGACATTATAATTTTGACATCGTAATATTTGAGCCTCGGATGACCAATTTGCCATGCTTGAAAAACTTCGCAAACTGAGGCCGGATACCAAGAAGACAATCGTAAAAACTGTGGCTGGCACAATAACTTTTTTTGTTTTTATCGGATGGGCATTGAATTTTTCTGAGACTTTTTCTGGAGCATATGAGAGCACAAAGTCTAAAGGAGCTGTAGTTTATTCTTTTATGGAACAAAACGTAGAAAAAGCATATAATGCCTTTCGTCAGATTGTTTCAAAAAAAGAAGAAATCCAGAACGCAACTTCCTCAGCTTCAGAAGCAATCGGGACGGCAAGCTCGAGCGACCCCCAGTAAAATTTCTTGATTACTTTCTACAATCAACTTTCAAACAATGCCCAAAGATAAAGATCCAAAAGAAGAATCAAACGCAGCCGCAAAAATAGCAAAATCCATAGTGCCGCGTTCGCTCGTCACTGAAATGCGCGAAAGCTATATTGATTATGCGATGTCTGTCATTACAGACCGCGCTCTTCCTGATGTCAGAGACGGCATGAAGCCGGTTCACAGGAGAATCCTTTATACTATGTATGAATTGGGCTTAAATCCCGGCGGCAAAACCAGAAAAAGCGCAAAAATAATCGGAGACGTAACGGGTAATTATCATCCTCATGGTACTGCAGCGGCATACGGAGCTATGGTAGGGCTTGCGCAGGATTTTACGATGAGATATCCGTTGGTTATAGGCCAGGGAAACTTCGGATCAGTTGACGGAGATCCGCCGGCAGCAGACAGGTATACCGAAGCGAAAATGTCCCGTCTGACAACCGAGATGCTCCGCGATATTGAGAAGGAGTCAGTGGCATGGAGGCCGAACTATGAAAACACCCGAAGAGAACCGGCTGTTCTGCCGGCTGCCGTTCCGAACCTGATTTTAAACGGCACGCTTGGAATCGCTGTCGGTATGGCTACCAACATTCCACCGCATAATTTAGGCGAAGTATCGGATGCACTCACACACCTTATTGACAATAAAGAAGCGACAACCGAGGAGCTTTTGCAATTCATAAAAGGTCCGGATTTCCCTACGGGCGGAATTATTTTTGGCAAACGCGACATGATGCACGCATACACGCATGGCAGAGGCGGCGTGGTTGTTCGCGGAGAAGCGGAGGTTGTTGAAGAAAAATCAGGTCAGGCGACGATTGTCATTACTTCCATTCCTTACCGCGTAAACAAAGCGGAGCTTATCGTTACTATCGCGGATTTGGTACGAGAAAAAAAATTGGAGGGCATCAAAGATTTGCGGGACGAATCAACAAAAGACATTCGTATTGTAATAGAGCTCAAAAAAGGCGCATATCCCCAGCAAGTTTTGAATTTTCTTTACAAACATACCCGCCTTGAGGAGCCGTTCCATTTCAACCTTGTGGCTCTCGTTGACGGCGTACCTCAGACATTGTCTCTAAAAACTATTCTTGAGGAATTTATCGGTCACAGAAAAATAGTCATCAAAAAAAGGACAGAATTTGACCTAAATCGAGCTCTTGACCGCGAACATATTTTAGTAGGTCTCAAAAAAGCGCTTGATCACATAGACGAAATAATCCAGCTCATCAAAAAATCCAAAACTGTAGACGATGCTCGAGCAAATTTGATGAGCAAATTCAAATTCTCGGAGAAGCAGGCGAATGCAATCTTGGAAATGAAGCTCTCTCGCCTTGCCGGACTTGAGCGCCAAAAAATAGATGACGAATTGACGGAAGTGCGCGCACTTATAAAAGATCTTAAAGATATTTTGGATAATCCTAGGAGAATTCCGACGATAATCAAAAATGAGATCAAGGCAATTCGCGAGAAATATGCCGACGAACGCAGAACCAAAGTGGTAGCGCATGAAGCGAAGGCTTTTTCAATAGAAGATGTGGTGCCGGACGAAGAATCGGTGCTCGTCTATACCTCCGGCGGATATATAAAACGTACAAATCCTGGCGAATACAAAAAGCAAAAACGTGGGGGCGTGGGTGTGGTGGACCTTGATACCAAAGAAGAAGATTTCATCACGCACCTCATCACAGCAACGACGCATAGCGACCTTCTTTTCTTTACCGACAAGGGCAAGGTGTATCAGATAAAGATGTATGAAATCCCAGAAGGCAAAAGGGCGACGCGGGGCAAATCCATAATGAACTTTTTGACACTCGGAAGCGATGAGAAGGTGACCTCCGTGCTTCCGATGCCGAAAGAAATCAAAAAGAAGGGCTCGCTCTCGCTTTTCCTCGTCACCAAAGGCGGCACGGGGAAGCGTGTGGCTGCCGAGGCATTTCATGATGTAAGGCGCTCGGGAATTATTGCGATTGGATTGGATAAAGGCGATGAGTTGGCGGAGGCGCTTTTTGTGGAGAAGGGCGACACTGTGATTACAGTATCATCGGCCGGCCAAGCTATCAGATTTGATGAAGGTGGTGTGCGCCAGATGGGACGAGCGGCAGGAGGCGTGCGTGTGATGAAGCTTGATAAAGGAGAGAAGGTGGTAGGCGCGGATATGATACAGAAAGGTGCCGTTGGCGCGGAGCTTTTTGTCGTCTCATCCCACGGCTACGGCAAGAAGACAAAGATAGATGAATATAAAATCCAAGGCAGGGGCGGGAGCGGGGTGAAGGCGATAAAGACGACACCAAAGACAGGCAATCTTATTTCTGCAAAAATCGTGACGCCAGATATAGAAGAAGTGGTGGCAATATCCAAGAAAAGCCAAGTCATCCGCTGTGCCTTAAACGAAATCGCCTCCCTCGGCCGCGACACCCAAGGCGTCCGCATCATGAAGCTCCGCGAAGGGGATTCTCTGGCGTCTGTGGTGGCGTTGTAAAAAGTGTCAAATAAATTTCTTGAACAAGCAATACAATTATCAAAAAAATCTGTTGCAAGAGGCGGATTTCCTGTTGGAGCTATAATTGTTAAAGCAGATTATGTTATAGCGGAGGGCATAAGTAATGGTAAAAACGATAAAGATGCGACAAATCATGCAGAAATTTGTGCAATCAGAGAAGCGTCAAAAAAATTAGATACACGAGATTTGTTTGAGTGCGAAATATATTCATCTATGGAGCCATGCCTGATGTGCTTTTCTGCTTGTTACTGGGCTAAAATCAAAAAGATTGTTTATGCTTGTGGCAAAGATAAATTATCAAAACAGCATTACGAGGGTCTACACAATATTGAAGAAATAAATTCAAAAAACAACAGAAAAATTGAAATCATCCATACTGAAGACTTGGAAGATGAAGCTCTGTCTGTGATACAAGATTGGGAACAAAGGCAAAAATAATTTATGACAAACATCAAAACAATTCTCTCTGTTATTGGGATTGTTTTGACATTCGTTGCATATGTCCCATACATTCGGGATACTGTGAAAGGGAAAACGAAGCCGCATGTTTTTTCTTGGATAATTTGGGCCATAACTACGGGGATTATTTATGCTCTGCAGGCGAGTGCGGGAGCAGGAAGCGGTGCTTGGATTACCTTGACCGTTGCGCTCATCATGTTTACAATAGTTTTCTTAAGTTTGAAAGGAGGAGAGAAAAATATAAAGCCGGTAGATGTGGTGTTCTTTATCCTTGCTTTAGTCGCCTTGGCTCTTTGGCTTTTAGTCCACCAGCCACTTCTTTCCATAATACTTCTTACTACTATAGATATGCTCGGTTTTGCTTCTACCTTCAGAAAATCTTGGGAGAATCCATATTCGGAGACATTATCTACCTATGCGATAAATGGATTCCGAAGTGGATTGGCATTTTTTGCATTGGCTGAATATAACATAATTACTTCGTTATCTTCGGTTTCTTGGACCATTGCAAATGGGCTTTTTGTGGCAATGCTTGTAATTAGACGGAGGAAATAAAAAAATCCTTTCAACGTGTGTTGTCAGGATTTGCGGATGGCGAAGAACGAGAGAGGATCATTCCACATGGAGAACTTCTTGCGTTTCGGCCTATGCTTGAATCGGGTATTTGATGGTTTGCGCTTCTTTTTCATAAAAACAGCCACATTCATATTATATGTTTTATACAAAATTGCAAAGATGATTTCATGATACAATTTCAGTATGTTCTCTAATCCAGAAAAAATATTGATACAGTTTGGGCTTGCGGAGAGCTTGAGCGTCGCTGATTTTGGCGCGGGTGCGGGGTATTATGCAAAGCTTTTAGCTCGTCGAGTTGGAGAAACAGGAAAAGTTTTTTGCATTGATGTTACCAAAGAAATGCTCCGAAAGCTTGCTAATGATGCCGAAAAGGAAAAACTCAACAATCTTGAAGTAGTCTGGGGAGATGTTGAAAAGGAGGAAGGAAGCACTTTACCTAACGATTCTCAGGACGCAGTTATAATCGCTAATACCTTATTTGCGCTTGAAGACAAGACCGGTGTTGCAAATGAGGCAAAGCGAATTTTAAGAAAAAAGGGAAGAGTGCTTTTAGTAGAATGGGCCGACTCTTTTGCCGGCATGGGTCCGCATAAAAGTCATGTGGTAAAGAAAGAGGAAGCGAAGCGCATTTTTGAAACTGCAGGCTTTAAATTTGAAAGAGAGATTGATGCCGGCGAACACCACTACGGTTTTGTATTTAGAAAAATATAGCTTAGCCAAAATGTAGAATGTGGACCGCGTCGCGTCTTTGGCGCGACGCTTGTAGAGTGTAGCAAAAATCATCGCTACCTTTTTCCACCTTCCACTTTCAACTTTCTACTTTTTAGATTACAATATATGGTGTGAAAAGCGCCACTCAATATATCGTCCTAGGGGTTTTTATATTCTTTCTAGTCGTTGCTGTGCTTGTGTTCGCCGCTTTTGGCACAGGTAACCAGAGCACAAAGACTGCTACGGCAGTGATTTGGGGAACTGTGCCTGCTTCCGTTTTTACAAGCATTACCTATAATCTTAATGCTCAAAATCCCGGTGCCCTAAATGTCAATTACAGAGAAATTACTCCAGAAGCATTTGAGCAGACTCTAATAGAGGCGCTTGCTGACGGCCAAGGACCTGACGCTGTGCTCATGTCCCAAGAATTTCTTTTGAAAAACGAGAGAAAACTTTCACTCATTCCTTTTACTACCATCTCCGAGCGTACTTTCAAGGATTCATTTATTGAAGGCGCTGAAATTCTTCTAACTCCCGAAGGCATTTACGGCTTGCCGTTTCTTGTTGATCCTGTCGTTATGTA
>DATDXX010000011.1:0-11831 GCA_036517135.1 Minisyncoccota bacterium
AAATTAAAAGCAGATGCAGAAGCGCGTCTCGGGGAGAAGGTGACGGAGGCCGTCATCACAGTGCCTGCATACTTCAACGACGCCCAGAGGCAGGCCACCAAGGACGCTGGCAAAATCGCAGGCCTTGATGTAAAAAGAATAATCAACGAGCCGACGGCAGCCGCTCTCGCATACGGATTCAACAAGAAGAAAGATGAGAAAATAGTAGTGTTTGACTTCGGGGGAGGTACATTTGACATATCCGTGCTTGAGGTAGGAGATGATGTGGTAGAAGTGAAATCCACAGACGGAGATGCGCACCTCGGAGGCAAAGATATCGACCAGAAAGTCATCGGCTATCTAGCAGATGAATTCAAAAAGCAAAGTGGGATAGATGTCCGCAATGATGCTCTGGCTTTGCAACGATTGGACGAGGCAGCAGAAAAGGCAAAGATTGAGCTTTCTACTTCTGTGCAAACGGAAGTGAATATCCCATTCCTTACATCAGATAGCTCCGGCCCGAAACACCTAGTGATGACGATGACGAGGGCGAAGCTTGAGGAGCTGACGCAAGAATTCATAGACAGGGCAATGGTAATAGTAAAGCGCGCCATGGCGGCTTCTCCATTCAAAGTGGCCGACATCAATGAAGTAATACTTGTCGGAGGCCAGACCAGGATGCCGAAGATGATAGAAGAAGTAAAGAAATTCTTCGGCAAAGAGCCGCATGTGGGAGTGAATCCGGATGAGGTGGTAGCGCTCGGTGCGGCCATACAAGGAGGCATTCTTGCAGGAGATGTAAAAGATGTGCTTCTCCTAGATGTCATTCCGCTATCTCTCGGCATTGAGACCATGGGAGGGGTAGCGACACACTTGATAGACAAGAATACGACCATTCCTACATCCAAATCGCAGACATTCTCTACCGCGGCGGACAATCAGACGAGCGTAGAAATCCACATCGTGCAAGGAGAGAGGCCTCTGGCAAAGGACAACAAGTCGCTGGGCAAATTTATCTTGGACGGCATTCCGCCAGCGCCTCGCGGCATGCCGCAAGTAGAGGTGAGCTTTGACATTGATGCAAACGGAATCCTGAATGTAAAGGCGAAAGATAAATCATCAAACAAAGAGCAGTCAATCAGGATTGAAGCCTCGTCAGGCCTCTCAAAAGACGAGATTGAGAAGATGAAGAAGGATGCCGAGATGCACGCCGCAGATGATGCCAAGCTCAAAGACCTGGTAGAGGCGAGGAACATTGCAGAGCAGATGATTTACACGGCAGAAAAGGCGCTCAAAGATAATGCAGACAAGATTCCGGCGGATGTGAAGGCGTCTGTGGAAGAAAAAGTGGCGCTTCTTAAAACAGCGAGTGGAAGCGAAAATCTGGACACCATAAAGTCTGCATCCGAAGCGCTATCCACAGAGCTCTCCAAGATTGGCGAGGCAATTTCCAAAGCATCCGCCCAAGGCGGACAGACACCTCCAGCAAGCGAGGCTCCAAAGCCAGAAGAGCCACCAAAAGATGCGGAATTCAAGGAGGAGGATAAGAAGTAACGACTTGGACATCCAACGTCCAAGTGGACGTTGGATGTCTTGAGATTGTATAATCGTGTTATGGAAAACCCAGTAGACCAAAGACAGTTGTGGGAAAATCAGCACTTACTAAGAGAGAGTGAGTCTCGTAACCTGGAAAATATGCCAAATGACTTCGCAAAAAAATGTTTGCACCTGGTTCCCGATGAAGGATCTCTTTTGGAAGTTGGTGTAGCAAATGGCAGAGATGCTCGCTACTTTGCCCGAGAAAAGAGGTGCAGAGTGACTGCAATAGATTTTTCAAAAAACGCTTTGTCGCAGCTCTACGAGGCGTCCTTGAGAGATAATACAACAGATCTCATCACATCAGTACAGGCAGATATGAAGCATATACCAGAATTTCCTGTTGATTCATTTGATGCATTCTACGCTCGCTCAGCTATACATCTTTCAGATGAGGAGTTAGAGGTTTTCTTCAATAAGATTCTGCCATCGCTGAGGGTTGGCGCCTATTTAATGATCGAGGGAAAGACAACTGAGGATGGCAAGCTCGCGCGAAGCACTGAAATCGCGTCAAACCTATGTGAGGACACAGATGGTCACATACGCAGACTTTGGTCAGAAGAATCAATAAGAGACCTAGTAGATAAATACAAACTACATTTGCAAGAGATAACAACAACTGTGGAGTATTGGAATGGTCAGGAGACAAGATTTATAAACTTCATTGCCCAAAAAAAACATGACTAATTTAATTCCAACAAAAGCAGTTGTGTCAGCATTACTCATCAAGAGATTTGACGAAGGTAATGTAAGGCTTTTGCTTCAAACCAGATGGAAGCCAAAGATAAGTCCCACTTATTCTGGAATGATAGAAATCCCCGCTGGAACGATCGAACCGTATGAAAATATCTACGACTCATTAAGGAGAGAAGTAAAGGAGGAAACAAATCTAGACATCATCCGAGTACTGGAAAACTATCAAGGAGACATGTGTAGTACAAGACAGGGCGACAGATCTTTTGCTTTTAGGCCTTTTGTTTGTCAGCAAGCGATTGAGACAAACAACGGATTACCGTGGATAGGCTTCGTATTCTTGTGCGAGACACGCGGTGATGCTACATTAAACACTTCCGAAGCCAAGGACCCGCGATGGGTATCAATTGACGAGCTAGCTACGATATTGGCCAAAGAGCCTGAAAAGATATTCCCACTACAACTACCTGTTTTAGAATATTTTCTTGAATTCGCAAGAACAAGCAATTTCAAACTATGAAAAAAGATTACTACAACATATTGGGAGTGGACAAGGGTGCGTCGGGGGACGATATCAAAAAGGCGTTTCGTAAATTGGCGCATAAATATCATCCGGATAAGGGTGGGGGCGACGCAACGAAGTTCAAAGAGGCGAGCGAGGCCTACTCTGTGCTTTCTGATGACCAGAAACGAAGCCAATACGACACATTTGGTACTGCTGGCGCGGGAACAGGAGGAGCCGGAGGATTTAATGCGCAAGATTTCGGCGGGTTTGACTTTAGTGGATTCCAAAGTGGAGGCGGGCAAGAATTTGATTTTGGTGATATTTTCGGGGATATTTTTGGCGGGGGATCCCGACGTCCTCAACAGAAACGCGGCCGGGATATTTCCATAGACATAGAGCTTGATTTTAAGGACGCTATTTTTGGAACTGTCAGAAAAGTCTTGGTGTCCAAAGCATCAGTCTGCGAGCATTGCGGCGGTAAGGGTGCGGAGAAGGGAAGTGAAACTGTGGTTTGCAATAAATGTAATGGCAAAGGTCAAATTCACGAATCACGCCGAACATTTTTTGGACAGTTCACCACAAACAGAGTTTGTGACACATGTAAAGGTGAGGGCTGGGTTCCTAAAACCAAATGCCACATCTGCAAAGGAGCAGGAATTCTTCATAAGCAGGAAGAAATCCGAATTGAGGTGCCGGTAGGAATTGAAAATGGCGAAATGATACGCTTTGCGGGTAAGGGCGAGGCAGTATCGGGGGGCGGAGCAGGCGATCTTTATGTAAAAGTCCGCGTAAGGAAGCATCATATTTTCAGGAAGGAAGGTAATAATCTTCTCGCAGACATCACGGTAAAACTCTCTGATGCGCTTTTAGGCGGTGAACATCATCTTGAGACTTTGGACGGAAATCTAAGTGTAAAAATCCCAGAAGGCATCCAATCTGGCGAAACGTTGCGTATAAAAGGACGTGGAGTGCCATACGGACGGGGCAATGTCAGGGGTGATATCTATCTTACAATCAAAATAAATATTCCAAAAAAACTTTCCCACGAATCTCGTAGGGCCGTTGAAGAGCTAAAAAAAGAAGGAATTTGATGAGCTGTTGGCTAATAGCTTTTAGCTTTTAAAAATAGGGTAGAAGGAGGTATGCAAATACATTGACATATCAATTTTTTGTGATATTCTCTGACTTGGAAAACAACAAAACAGGGAGGCAATATGCCATTTTATTTTACACCAACGGGCCGTAGAAGGCTCGAAGATCTCATTGCTCGGCTTGAGAGCAATGTCAGCAAGATACACGCTACTGGGGCAGAAGCCTGTGAACTCGGAGGAGATCTATGGCACGACAATCCGTCCTATGATGCAATGCTGATAGATTTGCGTGGAGCCGACAAGCGTTTGTCGGATGCTATGCGGGTCAGGAACCAGGCTTCAGTTGTGGAAGTGCCGAGTAATCCCAGGACAATCGTCATCGGGACTTTGGCTACCGTAGTTTTAAACAGTGAAGAATGCAAGTTCGGCATCGTGAGCTACGGCCAATCGGATCCCGACAAGGATTTCATAGCCTACGACACCCCGCTTGCGCAGTTCCTTTATAACCTCAAAGAGGGAGAGGAAAAGGAAGCCAAAATGAACGGGAGACCGATGAAAGTGGTTGTCAAAAAAATCCAACCCCTCACGCCTCAGATGGAGGAATGATCCGTAACAACTAGTGGACACCGGCATTGGTTGTCTCTAGTTGTTTTTTATAATGTATAATACAAATTTATCGATTTTGGAGTGGTATCATGAACTAGCGCATAACATTTATATGAAAATTATTCTTAAACTATAGATACGATTTATGCTCAAACTCGCAAAGTCAGTTTTTTCTTCTTTGAACACGACAATATCAGGTTATATCGAGCGCCAATTACAAAAAGGGGGCGAAAAGTATTTGGACTCAATTAATGACACCAGGCCTGAAAGCACAATCGCAATGATGGAGCGGCTTTCACCATTACTGCAATATATAAAGGATAAAGACACGATTGTTTCGATAGGTGTAGGCCAAGGAGAAGAAATTTGCGGTCTTTATGAGCTCTTTGGGGATCGTGTAGAAATGATTGGGGTAGACATATCCTCAATCGCAATAAAAAAGAGCAAGCTTAGAGTTGCTCGCAATCACTTTCTCGCCAAACTCATCAAAGCTGATGCAGTAGAGCTGCCATTTGCAGATGGAAGCATTGATGCAATCATCCTCTCCTCTACATTGCATGAAATTTATTCTTATCATGAGAGTGGTATTGATGCGTTCAAAAAAGCCCTCATGGAGGTCTCTCGCGTATTGAAGAGCCAAGGGGTTGTCTTTATCAGAGACTTTGCGCCCCCGGAGAACGATTCAACGGTTACCTTGCATGTGCGAACACCTATTGCGATGAAGTTTTATGAGTTCTTTAGGTCCTCATTCAGGCGCTTCAAAGGCTGGAATTCAAAAATGGATCATCTAAAATTAGACGAGACTTTTTTGCCTCCGCTTGGCCACGGCATCGTTCATCTTCCGTTCTCGCGAGCTACAGAACTGGTGCTGCATTTTCGCTCATTTTGGAGCGATTACCAAAGCGGTATTTTCCTGTTTGAAAATCCAGACTGGAAGGAGGCAGATGAAATGTACACTATCAGGAATGGACTCAATCCACTTGTCGCCGACCAGTACATAAAGACAGTGGCAGACGCGCTTGGACCAGACTTTTCAAATGTCTACAAAAAAATGAGAAGTCGAAATATGACCAACGCCTTTCTTTCGCGGCATTTCTCAATAAGCTCACCTGAATCTGCCGACCTCATTCCTCTGGCCACAAGAAAACTAGAATGCGTCTTTCAAAAGGATGCTTTGATCAAAAAGCACTATTCTGCCGCAGTAGTATTTGATGGGAAAGGAAGGGTCCTGCTCTGTAAAAGAGGCGCTAATAAGAAAATTGCGCCGAATATGTGGCATTTGCCCGGAGGCACCATAGAGTTTGATGAAAGCTCAGTTGAAACCGTAGAAAGAGAATTAAAGGAAGAATTGGATCTGAATGTTATAACCATCCTGCCGACCAACACTGTTCTAAACTACAGGATCGATGGTGATTTATATCAAACGCATGTTTTTTGGGTAGAAGTATCAAACAAACCAACTCTTATGAATTCTGAAAACAGCGGGTTTGAATTCGTTGATCCGAGGGAAATTGCGAGCTATATAGAACCACACCTGGTTCATGACAATTTGCATGCGATTCAGGCGGCAGAACGTGTCAGGCGAATCGGAATAACACATCAATTTTCATAAATTGTAAGAGCTAAATTAAAATGAAAATCATTCTTGGCTCAGCGTCTGAAGGCAGGAAAAAAGTCATGCAGGAGCTTGGGCTTGATTTTGAAATAGTGCCTGCTGATATAGATGAAAAGGCGATAAGAAGGGATACACCGGAGGAATTGGTGCTGGCCGTGGCAAATGCGAAAGCGGATGCGCTAGTGGCGCGAATCAGCGAGCCAGCGTTGCTTATTACTTCCGACCAAGTGATTTTATGCGAAGGCGAATTACGGGAAAAGCCGAGAGATGTGGCAGAAGCCAGGAAATTTTTACAAAGCTACAATAGCAGTCCGGCTCATGCCGTTGGCGCGGTCACCGTCACAAATTCTGCTACGGGCAAGCGCGCCTCCGGAATGCAGAAATCAACGATTTACTTTAAGCCACTGCCAGATGATTTTACTGAAGATTTCATAAAAAGCGGAAAGGCGTTCAAATACGCCGGGGGATTCCCAGTCCAAGACAGTACTTGGACTCCTTACATAGAGCGCATAGAAGGCGGCTGGGACACCGCCGCAGGTCTTTCAAAAGAATTGTTAGCTGATCTTGTGAAAAAGGTAGTTTAAATCACTCTTTTATTAATGCTATAATTTTAGAATGTTTGAATGGAACGCTATCATAGGTGGACTAGCTGGTATTATTTCTGCTGTAGCTTTTATTCCATATATTCGTTCAATAGTAAAAGGGGAAACTAAACCCAGTATTGCGACATGGCTAGTGTGGACATTGGTTGGGGGAATGATATTTGCTAGCTACCTGACTGCAGGTGGTTGGACAACAACTATTTGGGCTTCAATGGTGTATGTGGTTGCTCCAGCCTCAATATTTTTTTTGTCGCTAAAGTATGGTAAGAGAGATGACTTGAAAATCAGATTTGTTGAAAAAGTTTGTGTTGTAGGAGCATTGTTGGGCATACTCGTTTGGTTTATAACTGAATCAACACTAATAGCATTAGCGATTTTTCTTTTGATAGATTTTTTTGGAGCCATACCCACAATTGTAAAATCATATTATTATCCAAGAGAAGAAAATATGCTGACATGGATGCTATCATTCACAGGCAGTACTTTAAACCTTTTTGCATTACAGAGTTTAACATTTGCTGTTGCTGCCCAACCGATTTATATGTTTTTTAACATATCCATTACTACTGCTATAATGATTGTTGGACGAGTGAGAAAGGTATAGCAATACTCAGTATTTATTAAGAACCTAAATGACTTTGAATTATGTCTAAAACGCTTTTGCCAAAATATGCTTTTTTTGTCGCAGGTACTGGAAGGCACATCGACAAACTTGAAGCATTTGATCGTGCATTGATCAATGCAGGACCTTTGGCACACAATTTAGTATCAGTATCAAGTATTATCCCTGCCGGCTGCAAAATAGTCTCTCCTGAAAAAGGATTCAGTATGCTAATTCCAGGACAGATCACATTTTGTGTTATGGCAAGACAAGAAACAAACAAACCGAGAGACATAGCATCAGCTGCTGTCGGAATAGCAGTTCCGAAAGAATCTAAAAAATTTGGTTACATATCAGAATATCACGGTGATGCAAAAGATAGAGAAGAAGCTAAAAAAACAGCAAAAAGAATGGCTGCAGAAATGTTTGCAGTCAAACTTAATACAAATGTAAAGAAACTTAATCTAAAAACTCTAGAGGCAACTGCAGCTTCTATTAAACAGAGAGGTGATAATGAATGGGTATGTGCAGTCGCTATATGTGTCTTTGTTCTGTAGAAAATTTGAGCTATTTTTTTCGCACGAGATAATTACCAATTGCCAGATAATCCATTTTTGTTCTCAGGAAAGTATTGATGGCGTCTTCTGGCGTGCAGACAATAGGCTCATTATCGTTAAACGATGTATTGAGAACAAGTGGGACTCCTGTAAATTTGTAAAAAGAGTCAATGAGCTTATGATAGAGCGAATTAGTTTTTCTATTAACTGACTGTATTCGACTTGTTCCGTCCACGTGAGTTACAGCCGGAATTTTTTGCCGTTTGGATTTTTTCACATCAAAATTAATTTCCATAAATTCTGTTGACAAAGATTTGTTATTGCGGGGCATAACAAACCATTTATGCATTTTCTCTTTCAACACACTGGGGGCAAAAGGTCGAAATGGCTCTCGCCTTTTGATACGTTCATTTAGAATTTCTTTCATATTAGCCCTACGCGGATCAGCAAGCAGCGAACGGTTACCTAGAGCTCGAGGACCCCATTCGACTCTGCCTTGGAACCAACCCACAATATTTCCTTCAGAAATTTTTTTAGCAGCCTCACGGGCAACATTTTTGCTTTCGTGGTACAAAACTCTAAATTTGTCGAGAGTTAATTTTATTTCGCTGTTTGAGTAACTTGGACCCCAATAAACATTATCCATGATAAAGACTCTTCTTCTCTTCAATACTTGATTCCAGATATAATATGCTGAACCGAGAGCGGTTCCGGCATCATTCGCAGCCGGCTGAACATACAAATGATTATATAATCGGCTACGGATCAGAAGACCATTTGATACACAATTTAAGGCTACTCCTCCAGCCAGACAAATATTTTTAGATCCGGTTTTCTTTCTAATGAATTTTGCAAGATGAATAACAACATCGTTGGTAATTTTTTGCAGTGCGGCTGCTATATCCTCGTGATCTTTTCTTACTTCAGAAGGTGAATTAATTTTTCGAATGCCGAATATGCTTTCCAGCGGACCAAAATCGTCTAGGCGGAAACGCATGATGTGGTTGTCAATAGTAAACTCACCCTCGTTATGAAGTTTTACAATCCTCCTAAAAACTTTATAGAAGCGTCTTGAATTGCCGTACGCTGCTAGTCCCATCACTTTTGAGGAATCGTATTCTGTGAAGCCTAAGTATTTACTGATCTTTTCCCAAAGAAAACCAATAGAATTAGGGTAAGAAATTTCTTTAATAACCCGGATACTGTTATTTTTGCCATAACCTAGCCAAGTAGAGGAAAATTCACCAATACCGTCAATAGACAAAATTGCGGATTCCTTGAATGGAGAAACGAAAAAAGCACTGCTGGCATGACAAATATGGTGCGGGATCCACTGGACCCTTTTAGTTATATCAATACCAGCAAGCTTGTTCAATAAAAGAGGAACGCGAGTGATCTTTTCGTAAAATAGTTTTTCGCCTTCCTCACTGCCCCAGTCGCCATCTACAAAATAAGAATCAGCATTGATATTTTTAAGACGATCTGGAGGAAAAAAAGAAAGGCCTATTTTATCAACTTCACGAAGCGATATTCCGGCTACTCCCAGGCAGTATTCAATAGCCTTTTTGGGAAGGGTGTCAGGGTTGTCTACTAAAGACTTTTTACCTCTTTTGATACGAGAAAACCTCTCTTCCTCAACAGCAGCGAGAAGTTTGCCGTTTTTGAGTAGGCAGGCAGCCAACTCATGATATGTAAAGTTGAGACCCAAGACGTAAACTGGCTTGTTCATAAGAGTTGCTTAATTATATCTATTTCGCATTAGCCATTAAAGGGAATATAATAACATTATGCATCAAAACATTGTTTCTAACAAGAAGTTATGGAATACATGGAATGCTCGGAAATACCTATCCGAGTACTTCAAAAAAATAGGAACGGATGTTCAAGCTACCACACAATTTGTCACACGCGAGCTTTTACGCTTCAAAGGAAAACCAATTTCTAAAATGCTTGAATTTGGTTCTGGACCAACAATCATAGGAGTAATTGGTGCAACTCCTTATGTGAAGGAGATTCACATTGCGGATTATTTAAATACAAATTTAAAGGAAATTCGGTTATGGTTGAGAAACAGTTCTAAAAAACCTGATTTCAAGAATATAATCCAATACACCCTCAAGCTCCAAGGTTATACTCCGACAGAAAGTCAAATTTCAAGAAGAGAGTCGGAACTTAGAAAAAAAATAACTAAGGTCTTTCATTGTGACGCTGATTGTAAAAATCCTATCGCTGGTAAACGAATGTTGTATTCTCTGGTCATCAGTCTTTATTGTGCTGATTCGGCTACTAGTTCGAAAAGAGTTTGGCGAAAATACATGAAAAATATTTTAAGCCTTGTGGCACCTGACGGAACAATAATAATGACAGCCCTGTGTAAAAGTAAATTTTATACTGTCGGTGATAATATATTTCCTTCGGCCAACATAGGTGAAAAAGATCTCAGGAAGAGCTTCATTCAGAATGGTTTTTTGCCCAAGAATATGAGAATAAAAGTTGTTAAAATACCACAGGAAAAATCAAAAGGGTTTGCAAGTTTGCTATTTGCTTGTGCAAAAAGAAAGGTGTAATATATCAGTATGAAAGAGAGTATATTACAAAGATTGTTCCCTAACAGATTTACTAAAATTCTTTTATCTATCTACCTGGTGGCCGTTGCCTGGGTGTTAGCCATTAAGCTTACTAGTTCTCAAGGTGGCTTGATTAATGATTCATACGGGCTTATTTTGGGTTTCATTCCTTTGCTTGGTGGACTTTATGGCTTATATATATCGAAGGCATGGGGGTCGTGGCAAAGCGCATTAGGTAAAGGTGTGATATTTCTTTCGTTGGGACTTATTTCCTGGTCCTTGGGAACATACATTTTTTCTGGCTATTATAATCTTTACGCTGGAGTAGCGGTACCCTATCCTTCACTATCAGATGTTGCTTATATCTTGAGTTGGCCATTGTGGGGGGTAGGTATGTTTTTCCTCTCTAAGGCAACTGGTGCAAAATATGGTCTGAGACACCGAGGCGGAAAAGCTATTTTCTTTCTGGTTCCTATAGTCGCTATAGTTCTGTCTTATTATCTTTTGGTTGTGGTTGCCCGAGGAGGCAAATTCGATTTTAGTGATTCTAGCATGCTGAAGATATTTTTTGATCTGTTTTATCCAGTTGGCGATGTTGTAATTGCAACCGTAGCTACAGTTATTTATGGACTCTCATACAATTATTTAGGAGGAAAATTTAAAGTCGCAATATATTTTATTCTTATTGGATTCGTTCTAAATTATATTGCTGATTTTTCCTTTTCCTATACAACAACACTTGAAACATTCTATGCTGGAGACTGGGTAGATTTCTTGTTTACAACAACCATGTTTGTCTTATCCTTAGGAGTTTCACTTCTCGACCCAAAAATCACTAGAGAGAGAAAATAATTCACGAAAAATACTATGAGTAAACTTGACCAAATCGCCACAAAAATAATAAAAGAGCAGGAGCTCATCATAGGTCCTATTGCTTGGCAGGAAGCGGGAGAAGTGAAGGGTATTCATATAATTGACCAGAAAACAGGCGCAGTAACGATTGATAACGGGGACAGCAAAATTGTTGTAGATAACCTAGTAGGAAAGTATGAGCATTTGTTTGGTAGGGCATCGCGCGAGGTATGCAGGGAAGCCGTAGCATCGCTTGTCGCTGATTTGTCTCCATCGGAGGTGCCGTCTAGCCTTAAATAATATTGTTGCTTTAGACATCTTTCAATTGCCTATTTGATAGGGTAATATTATGCGTATGTTTTCATTCAAGAAAAAGGAATCTAAAGAGCAAAAAACTGTTACAGAAAGTTTATACAAACAGAATCTGGAGCTAGCAGTCAAAAACAAAACTTTATCTCTTTTGCGACAGCTATATCAAATAAGCATCTTGGCACTTGAAATGAGGCCTTTGGGCGACAAAGTGGTAGAAACTGTAAGAAATACTTTAGAATTTGAACTTGTCGGAAT
>DATDXX010000012.1:0-14385 GCA_036517135.1 Minisyncoccota bacterium
CTCGCCCAAGATTTCCCATCCCAAGACAAAAGCGCTGATGATAGCAAGCGGAATAGCAGACATTACTTTTGACTTCATGTCTTTTATTTCGGCAAGCTTTTCTTGTTTTGATTGGTTGAGGCCCAGGTGTGCCGCATGCTCATCGGCTGACATGCCCATTTCAGCTGCTGTTTGCGTGACGACCAAAGAATACCCCAGTGGCTCTATCTTTTTTGAAAGGTGATGCGGGCTTGTTTTTGATTCATTATATGAAATCTTAGCCGTTTCTGTGCCGTAGTTCACTTCTGCTGACTCTACGCCCTCTGTCTTCTTGAAAGTTCTTTCTATAATGCCGGCGCATGAGGCGCAATGCATTCCTTTTATTTTGTAAATTTTCGGACTAGTCATAAAATTATTTTCGCTTGAGCCGATACACTTTTAGGATTTCTCCTATGGCTGTTCGCTCCTTGCCTTTTTTCATCTGGTGCACGACGCACGTGCCAAGATGGCTTTCCATGAGTGCATCTTCTACAGAAGATAGCGCCCGCTTTACCGCGGAAGTTTGAGTGATGATATCGATGCAATAAGCATCTCTCGCGAGCATTTCTTGAAGCCCTCTAGTCTGGCCTTCAATGATTTTCAACCGTCGCGCTAATTTTTGTTTGATCCGATTCATTTTATTCAAGATCTTTTTTCATTGAATCAAATTCTCCTTTTGTTATCTCTCCTTTTGCATAACGCTCCTTGAGAATTTCCAGGGACCGATTTCTCTTGTCTGACGAGTTGCCGTTTTTTAACAAGGCTATAATACCGTAAATAACAAGCCCCCAGAAGAGAATCATGAATAAAAATCCGAAACCGAACATGTTGGAAGGGAAGAAATCGTTGTAGTAATACATCATAAATTCAATTTAACCTGATAATGCGAGCATTATACCCCATGGGGGTATAAAAGCAAGGGCGCTTTTATACTCTCTGAACATTCATAATGAAGACACTAAAAACCTCGTGCCGACCATATTTTTGGAGGAAATTTGAATTCCGAATTCTGGAGGAGGATCGTGAGGCTGTTAGAACCTATTTTGAAACTTCCACAAAGAAGTTATCTGTTAAATCTATTCATTTACGCCTGTGAAGACAGTTCACTACTGTTTTTCTGACAAGACCATGTCGATAGCTCCAACTAGGTGCGCAATCCTGTTCTGATTCGGTAAAACATAGCTAGACCAGCGATCCGTGCTAAAGCCACCCCTCCTGGCAAATTCTTTGTCGAGACCGGTTCTCATGTTCGTCCAATTTATGTTGCCTGACCGGAGCAGTTCTTCGTTTATTGTGCTAAGAACAGCGTCGTTAACGAGCATCGTACCAACAGATCTGGTGCTGATAACCTGGGCACCGTGCGATTTTGCCAGAACTTTGGAAATAAGCTTTGCCCCGCCGCACGATCCTAGGTTAACCAGCTTTACGTCTTCATTGACTAAATTAATAGTGCTTTGCGCATGGTAGCTATGACCCCGATGGACTACAATTTGCGGTTTTTGTTTGGTCATTAAGTCGCCTTGAATTTTTTCCACTGTCTCGTTGCTTTGATCTGGTTTGTTTGCATGTATGACTATTTGGCGGTTTGTTCTACTGTCACGTTTTGTAATTGTTATGTATCCGTCATGGTCTTCTAGTTTTAGGTCTTTTCTAACGGCAACCTTTTGTATTACTCCGGCCTTATCCCACGACACATTCCCCCCAAGGCTGTTTATGAAATTCTTGAAAGAATGATGTCCGTCCCATGTTGATTCCGCCTTATCAGCCGCGCGGTCATCATAAAAGAAATGCAGCTGAATGTTGGTTTCCACGTCTCCTTCGAGCCTGAATGCATGTTCTTCCTCAAAAATACTGATGTCAGGGAAATACTTGCGGTTATTTTCCACTGCTTGTTTGGCCCAATCGGGCACGTTGCTCTCCTTGAAGTAGAACTGCGTCACCAATAATTCGGCGATCTGCGAAGAACTTTTGTTCGCGCCACCGTCCATTACTTTTTGCAGGGACTCTAGAACAAAATCTCGTACAGTGTTGCTGCTCGAAGTCTGCAGCAAATCATCTAAGACCAGTGCTTGGTCTTTGGAGAGGCCCTCACTCGGGTCAAAAAGAAATTCAGTCAATACTTCTTTTTGCTCTGCTTCACCACCCATATCTGCCAGAAAGTTTTCAAGAATGTTGTTTTGTGATATCAGGCCCATGAAATAACCGAATTGTTTTTTGGAAACATTGTTGGCTTTTAAGAAAGAATGCAGCGATCCGTACTCTGCCTTCACTTTATGCATGAAAGAATAAGAAGCCTCCGGGCCGGTATAGCCGTTTGCGTTGTAAATCAGGCGGAAGGTTGAAAGATATGCATCGCCGCCCGCGGTAGACATAGCCTCAAACAGAACACGGCTACTCAGCCCTTTTAATTCCGCCAGTCTTTTGCCGAATGTCCCATCATGCCCTTCATTCATTCGAAGCACCGGCATTACAAGCATCCGGCTTCTGTGTTTATCAAGCTCTTCAATTACTATGGGATTGGTCTCTGGGTTATCTAATATTGAAAAGAAGTCAGCCAAGGATCCGTTAAGATGTTCATTAAGCGACTTTCCGGTCTTTTCAATCAAAAATTCCTGCTCCATGGCTAAAAATTCCCGCACCCCTTCCATCACCTGGTCTTTTTTCTCGTCTTTCGTCCCTTCCTGCTTTTTTTTATCCGCATACCTCTCAAAAAGCATTCTGTAAGTGGCATCAGTGAGCCTTATGATGTTTAGTTCGAGTAGAGCAGAAATAGCGGAAGAATTGCCGGCGTAACGCTTGGTGTAAACGCCAACCTGACTCCATGCATTTGGGCTGACGCCGACCTCTTCGACAAATCTAAGAGCTTTGTCAAGACAATTTTTTGGAACGCCTTGCAAATATTCATCCAGACCCTCGATGGTCAGAAGAGTGCTTTGATCGAAGCTGAGGTTTGTAGACTCGGTGTACTTAACAATTGTCTGTATATTTTTTAAAAACAATGGGTGATTGTATACATCGGGTTTTACCTTGGACAGAGCGCCAAAATAGCCGACATCAATTTGCTTTAAGCTCACAAGGGTCTTTATAAAATTCGGATCAGTCATCCTTTCCTCCAGCCTCGCCTTATTTTCGGGTTTAAATTCAGAAGTGAGCTCGTAGAAAGGAACCCCGTTCTTCGTCAGTTCTGCTACACCTTTTGCAAACTCGGGATTTGTAAACACTGCAAAATCAAAATTAATTTTCTCGGCCGCGTCGAGAAATTCGAAGGCCCCTATTTTTCCGGCGTTTTGCTTGTCTATGCTAATAGTCAGATCTACTATATCCGGGTATTTTTGCTCGAGACCCAGAGCTTGATTCAGAGTATACAGCGAAAGTTTTATGCCAGAGCCAGAAAATTTCTTAGCGCAATCGAGGAGCCCGGGGCGATCGAACGCGAATTCCGGCTTTTCCTGAAACTCTTTGGCAGTCAAGATGACGTGAGGGGCAAGCTCCTTTGGTACTCTGTCGATCAGCTCATCAAGATGATCGCTCATTAAAATTTTTGGATCAAAAACGCCAACAAAATTCCTAAGATCGCAGCCAAGTTCTTGTAGCTTCTGAAGGCCAACCAAGTAGCGTTCGTCGTGAAGGAAAGGCCTCGTTTCTTCTAGACCCTTGGCCATACTTTTTGTGTGTTCGCTATTTGCAAAACTAGGCTCACTAAGCAGTTCTGTTATAAATTTTTGATGCTGTTCGAAGTTCCTATCAACCAGAGATTGAAATGTTTTGGCCGTTTCCACCTCGGTAACCTTTGTCTCCTTTGGTTGCTCGGCTTTTCCCGCTGATGCCGTGGCAAGTATCAATGCTACTGATGCGTGTTTTAGGCCAAAAGAGCGCCTTGGCTTCTTTGTTTCTGGCTTATTTGCAGGTTCTTGTACGATTTCTTTAGGGGCTCCTTCCTTGATCATACTTTTATAATACATTAATAATGACAAAATATAAAAGTTTGATATTAAAAGCGACGACAATCTAACGGTGTAGAGGAGGTGAGATTCCCCCTCGGTCGCATTTTCTGCCTCGCTCCGCTCAGATCGAAAATACCCCCCTCAGGGTTGGCTCACATAAAGGCAAAGCAGTTTGCCTTTATGTTTCGCTTTCGAATCTCACCACAACCCATTTCAGCCGAAATAAAAACAGCCCGGCAAGAAGCCGGACTGTTTTTATTTGGCGGTGTCTGTTTAACACCGCCAAAATTGAAAATCGGAATTGGAAGCCGAAATGGGTTGTGGTGAGATTCGGTTACGGATAATTTTTGCAATCGCTGCGGAGGCGGTGAGATTCGAACTCACGGTGCCTTACGGCACTCTTGTTTTCAAGACAAGTGCGATAGACCTCTCTGCCACGCCTCCGCGATGACGACAAAATTATTTATTTTTCCAATGTGCGAAGTTTTCTGCAATCCATTTCCGTCCTACGCCACTTTTGAGAAACAATTCTCTCTTTCTCGCATCAGTATATGCCATAATTGGCTCAACTCTCACAATTGCCCATGGCCTACCAAATTTTGTTGATCTGACTTTACTAGTATTGTGGTAGCTCAACCTAAAATTTATATCATTGTTCTTTGACGCACCCACGTAGAATTTATCTATTTTTTGGCTGAAAAGGATATATGTTATTGGCATTTTCTCTGGTAGTTTTTCCGCCCGAGGCGGATCCGCTTTGGCGGACAAGACAGGTGCACTAAACCACTATGCGACTCCTCCGCGACGCATCCTAGCAAAAAAATCCTTATTTCTCAATGTGCTGTGATTTTTCATAAGCCATTTTATACCGCCAAAGCAGCATACTCGCCGCTTTCCGTGTGAAAGCATATCGCAGGCTTTTTTTATCCGACGCCTGTGCGTCTCCTTTTGCTTTGCTGTGATTATCCAGAGAATCCAGTCTCGTCGCGCGAATGGTGTGATATCCGCCCACTGAGCTTTTGCTTTTGGGGAAGCTTTCAGCGCTTTGCGCAGATCCATAGGCACCCTGATTTCTTTGAGTTTTGCCGGTTTCATATCGTTATACTACCAAATAAAACAATTAGGTGGGATGATGCTAGAATACACCCATGAAGCTTTTGGGCATTGATTATGGGGCGAAAAGGGTAGGGGTGGCGGTGGCGGATACGGACGCTGGGCTGTCTTTCCCCAAGGCCGTGTTTCCAAACGACAAATTTCTTTTGGGCGAAATAAAAAATCTCTGCCAGGAAAAAGGAATAGAAAAAATAATCCTCGGCGAATCAAAGAATTTGAAGGGGGAGCAGAACGAAATAATGCAGGACATTGAAGCATTCAAAAAGATGCTTGAGCTAGACCTCCATATTAAAGTCATATACCAGCCGGAATTCTATAGCACGGCGCAAGCGGCCAGGATTCAAGGGGAAAACGACAAAACGGACGCCTCCGCCGCGGCCATAATTCTACAGAGTTATCTGGATAGATACAAAAAATGATGGAAGAGCAACGAAAGCGGTATATTGAAGAGATAGTAGATTATTCTACTTACAATCTGGTTTTAATAGACCAGACTGCAAAAACAAATCTGATTAAAGGGTACAGTCTTCCGGTGATAATCGATCTAGAAGCGAAAACCATCACCATAGGTTCTTATAATAATGTAGAAGAAATGAAAAAAAATTTGAAAAATCCGGATAAGTACATAGCATGTTATTTAGAGATTAATAGAGATTCTGGGGAGTTTGTTATTACAGATTCGAGAGATTTGGGAATGCAGAAAGAGATCCAAAATCCAGAAGATCCCTACGACATTGTTGAAGATCCCTCAAATCCTCTTGAACTTAAAAAAGTATTAGCTGCAGAAATAAAGAGAAAAATAGGAAACCTAAATGAATAAAATTTCAATCGAAGATTTCAAAAAGGTAGAGATAAAGGTGGGCAAGATTTTGAGCGCCGAAAAGATAGAGAGCTCGGAGAAGCTTTTAAAGCTTTCTGTAGATTTCGCCGAAGACACGCCGCGCCAAATTCTCTCCGGTGTTCAAAAATATTTTCCTGATGAAGGCTTACTCGTCGGCAAGAAATGCATGTTTGTCACTAATCTGGAGCCGCGCCAAATGATGGGCCTAGAGAGCAACGGTATGCTCTTTGCTCTCGGTGGCAGTGGGGATACGCCATTTTCTCTTATAATGCCGGAAAATGATACGCTAGAAGGCACAAAAGCTAATTAAAACTCACAAGCTAATGGGTTTGTAAGCCCGTCTGCTGACGCCTGAGCGTAGCGATGGCAGGCAGGCTGGTTAGAGGAGAAAAGTTATTTTTAAGCTTTATAGCTACACAGCTTCTCCGTGTTATAATTTTACTGATGTCAATCTTTAAAAGATTTTTTGATTTTTTCCCAACTCCGAGATTTCTTAAATTTTCCTATGTGGGGCTAGATATTGGCTCTCACGCGTTTTACTATGCCGAACTCCTAAGCGACGGCACGCATTTGCGTCTTGGCAGATACGGCAAGGATCACTACCAAAAAAGCGACAACTTGCTTATCAATGAATCGTTAAAAGAAGCTTTAAAGAAGCTGAGAAAAGAAAGAAGGGTGCATTTCGTTAAAGCCGCGCTTCCGGAAGAAGAAAGTTATCTTTATACGACAGAAGTATCAGGCGATACTGATACGGAGATCAAGAATGACATTGAATTTCATCTCGAAGAAAATGTGCCTATATCAGGCGGCGACGCTTTGTTTCATTATTATCTTATCGCAAATTCATCAGCCGGAAAAAAGCGCGCAGTAGTATCAGTTGTTCCGCGCGAGGTTATTAATCGTTACACAAGCCTTTTGAAAGATTGTGGCATCAATGTTACTTCTTTTATGGTGGAATCGAGCGCGCTTTCTAGGATAGTGATAAAAAAAGGAGATTTTGAAAACAGTTTGATTGTTTCTTTGAGGCTATCAAAAACTATGCTTGCGGTTGTGAGTGAGGGATTCGTGGAATTCAGTTCTACAGTAAATTTTGGAGCTTCATTTTTTACTTCTGCCATACAAAAGCGATTTTCGGTGAATGAAGATGAGGCAAAAGTAATGAAATATTCAAAAGGGCTTCTAAAATCAAATCAGAAAGAGCAATTTTCTGATTCGCTTGCCGGCAGCATCTCTGTCCTACGTGATGAAATACAAAGAGTTATGAGCTATTGGCAGAAGCGCGAGCCAGGTCGAGCGATTTCAAAAATAGTTCTTTGTGGGAAGGATGCAACTATTCCTGGCTTTGCAGATTATCTAGCCTTGACTTTGAAAAGTCCGGTAGAAGTTGCAAATGTTTGGGTTAACATTCCGTATTATTCGGATGTGGTTGCCCCTATTCCATTTGAGGAGTCGCTTTCATATGGTACAGCTTTAGGACTCGTTCTTTTTAACTGATAATTTACCTTTATGTTTGTCCTACTTTCAGAACAAAATAAAAAAGATCTCTTAAGACAATATAGACTGCGCATTACCTCTACCGTCGCGTTTTTAGCGAGCACAATTTTTTTAATCAGTATAGCGCTTCTTCTGCCGTCTTATTTTTTGCTTAATGCAGAAAAGGTTCGATTGGAAGGAGAAACAGAAAACTTTTCCAAACATATCAGCAAAAAAAACAGCGAGGGTCTTATCAATACGCTGAATGACATCAAGTCAATGGTAGCACTTGTCGGGCCGGAAGAAACAAAGATATTTTCTACCATAAAAACTATTCTCGCCCGTCGCCCATCGTCTGTTCTCATTAATTCTTTTCGCTATACGCGCGGAGATGGCAAAGAAAGCTCTCTTGTATTAGAAGGAATGGCAGCTTCAAGAAACAGTTTGATAAGTTTTTCAAAAAACCTAAAAACTGATCCATTATTTAAGTCGGTGGATCTTCCAATATCAAATCTTGCAAGAGAGTCGGACGTAAAATTTACAATGACAATCATTGGCAAATTCTAGACTATGAAAAATCACAGTACAAAAATAGCTCTCATCATCTCATTTTCACTGCTTTTCTTTGCTGTACTGGCTTATTTTAGTTTGGATCTGTTGTTCCGAAATCTTAATTTAACAGTTTCTGGTCTTAATGATGCATATACAGAAAAAAAAGCCACTTACAATGAACTTCAGAGAGTTGAACAAAATTTAAAGGCGACACTTGTAAACCGCGATCATTTAACATCGCTTTTTGTTAGACAGGATTCAATTGTTGATTTTATACAATCACTAGAAATTATGATGAAACAGTCGCGTCTTTTAGGTTATGTAGATTCCGTTACAGAATCGTCAGAGCCAGAATTGGAGCTTTCCAAAAAGGAAAAACTTTTCCTAACAATTTCAGCTACAGGCTCTTGGGCAGATTTGATGAAATTTGCCGGGCTTTTAGAAAAAATTCCATACAAAGCAACGATTAACTCAATGTCTCTAAACTATGGGCTTGCTGATTCAAAGAATAGTATTTCAAAAGAAAAATCTGCGCCAAAACCAGAGTGGAAAATATCAGTCCAAATGTATGCTTTAGTAAAAAAGACAAATACATCGGAAAATCGTGTCAAAACTAAAAACAGCGCGCCAATCAAACCAGAATTAAAAAACACTGATGTCGAAAACCAATGAATCCCGTAGTAGAAAATGGCATCCGCCATCATTTGTGAGCAAACGGATATATATTAAACAAATATAAGCATTCCAATGAAAAACACACGGTTATATTACAAAAAAATTAATGATGGAGAACAAATAATGCCATTTTTCACTACAGGATGAAGAAAATTAATATAAAATTAGTTTGGAAAAAAATCCGTCATTCGTTTAAAGAGATGGGAAGCGACGCGGATAAGGATTGGAAAATTGCTCTGAGTATTTTTGTCGTTATTCTGATTGCAAGCATTATCTTCCATGTGGATATTCTTGTTGGTGTTGAAACACAGAAAACAGGATCGGTAAAAACAGAATCAGCAACCAAAGTAGAATTTGTTAATGCACGAACCTTAAATGATGTGCTATCGCAATATGACAGGAGGGCAAAAGAATATCAAAAACTTCAGTCAGCACCGTCAACTCTCGTTGACCCGGCGAAGTAATTGCTATAATGTGGGAGTGAGCCTCTGTAGTTAAATGGATATAACTGCGGACTTCTAAGCCGCTATTGTTGGTTCGATTCCAACCGGAGGCAAAAATTTAGCGGAGCAAATTTTTACCTCCGAGAAAGTGCGGGGCACTTTCGTGTTGGAATCGAAGCCCGATTGAGCATAGATTCGAGCTTTGTGCGAGAATATATCCAATCGGGGGACTGGTCATGTAATGACCGATAAGCGTACTCGCGGTCCAACCGAGGGGACAAGTTTGTTAGGGTGAAGATATAACTGCGGATCCCAGTAGGAGAGCGAAGCTCCCTACAGGACGTGCTTCTAAATCGTTATTTAAAGTTCAAGCCTCGAAAACATTATTTGAAAAATGTAATAGACAAAATTTCTTTTTCCTTTTTTCTTACCGATTTTCTTAAGTGTAAAACCATTATATTGAGCAATCTTTTTTAGTTTCTTTGTATTCCCGAATGAAGACCATGCGATAAGAGCCCTTCCTCCTGATTTTAAGCGTTTTTTCACACCTCTGAAAAATTTATTGACAGTCCCATGATCTTTATCCCAAAAACTTATGGCATGCCCATGTGCTTTTTGGTCAGTAAAAGGAGGATTAAAGGTAATTAAATCAAACTTTTTTTCAATATTTCCAAAAAGATCTATTTTTCTTACATCAATCTTGAGTCCTAAAAGCTTGCTATTTACCCGTGCATTTTTTACGGCATCAGGATTCAGGTCGGTAGCAAGAACGTACCGAGCACCTTTTTTCTTTGCTTGTAAGGCAATAAGTCCTGTTCCTGTCCCAATATCCCAAACATCCTGACCCTTCTTTATGATAATTGCTCTACAGAAAAGTTCCGTATCAGTGCTTCCTTTGTATACCTTAGGCAATACGAGATACTCAAAACCGGCCAACTTTTTGGAATATAGCTTTCGGGTAGCCATTTCTTTTAGAGATTTCGTCTGAAGTTTTAGGCTTAACTTACTCATGTTTCAATATCTATCTTATATCAAAACTTTTAAAATTCTGGAGATTTTCATTCCATTCCACTTCTACTTTTTCAACTTTGGAAAATGAAGGCCCTTTTTTGAGCACTTGTAAAAATTCTTCCAAAACATTTTTTTCAGCTTGTGCAATGACTAAAACCGTTTCGTCTACACAATTTTCCACATACCCAAAAATACTCAGATTGTCTGCGTGTTTCTTTGCGAATCTCCTGAAATTTACATCCTGCACCTGCCCGAATATTTTTGCTTTTAGAAGAAACATAAAAATTTGAGAGTATCTTAAATGGGCGGTGAGGGACTCGAACCCACGACCCTTCGAGTGTAAATCGAACGCTCTACCAACTGAGCTAACCGCCCGTAGGGTGCATAGTAGCTTGTTTGAGCTGATTTTTCAAATTTCTGCTACAATTTAGCGCATGACCCTTAGCGCTATCACCCTTACTGTACTTGGCCTTGCGCTCTTTGAGATTATCTCAAGCGCGGATAATGCCATCGTGAACGCAGAGGTGCTTCGCACCATGTCGGCCAAGGCGCGCAAATGGTTTCTCTTTTGGGGGATTTTGTTTGCGGTGTTTGTGGTGCGCGGGCTTTTGCCTTGGGCGATAATTTGGGCTACGAATCCGTCGCTCGGGCCTATCGGCGCCTTTACTGCCACATGGTCAAGCGATCCGGCAGTGTCTGAATCCATCGAGCGCACGGCGCCAATTCTCATGTCCGGAGGCGGCATCTTCCTCGTCTTTCTTTTTTTCCATTGGCTTTTCATGGAGCCGAAGAAATACGGGCTTATCGGCGAGAGGTTCTTCCACTCCCAGGGGGTGTGGTTCTACGCTGTAGTGTCCATTATTTTATCCGTTGTGGTTTGGTCTGCTTTGAAAATCAATCCGCTAATGGCGTTTGGGGCGGTGGTGGGCTCTACGGCATTTTTCATTACGCATGGATTCAAAGAAAATGCAGAGAAAGCGGAGAAGGCGCTCCTCTCCGGCGCTTCCGCCAAGTCTGACATTTCTAAAATCCTTTATTTGGAAGTGATAGACGCTACATTCTCTATTGACGGCGTTTTGGGAGCATTCGCCTTCACACTTTCTATACCTTTGATTCTCATTGGCAATGGCATCGGAGCCATCGTCCTTCGCCAGCTTACGGTATCCAATGTGGAGACGGTCAAGAAATATGTATTTCTAAAAAATGGCGCGATGTATTCTATATTTTTCCTGGGGATGATTATGCTTCTCCATGCATTCGGCTTCCATGTGCCGGAATGGCTCTCTCCCGTAATCACATTTATGGTGGTGGCTTACTTCTTCGTCAAATCAAAGAATCATATTGCAAACAATGAGCTCTAACCTAGTATTCCTTGACCGTTGTCCCTCTCTCAGCACACAATATTTTCCTGCTGGAAAATTTGCTCGTTCTCGCCCCGTCGGGCTGCGAAAGGCTTCTTTCGGGACAAGGTCTCGGAATTTTACATGACTTCTATAAAAATTCTTTTTGAGGACGATGATATCTTGGCGCTCTACAAGCCGGCTGGGGTCGCCGTGCATGGGGACGGGCGCTCAAAAAACAAAAATCTTGTGGATTGGCTGGTGAAAAAATATCCGAAAATAAAAAATGTGGGAGAGCCGACAACATTGGATAGCGGAGAGACGGTAGATAGAGATGGCATCGTGCATCGGCTGGACAAAGATACATCAGGAGTGCTACTTGTCGCAAAGACGGATGCCGGATTCTATCATCTGAAATCGCAATTCAAGAATAGGGAAATTAAAAAGACATATCATGCGTTCGTTTATGGGAAATTCAGAGATGAGAGAGGGATGATAGACAAGCCGATAGGGAGGGAGGCGGGAGGTGTACGGAGGTGGGCGACGGGAGCTAGAGCAAGAGGAGAAATGCGGGATGCTCTGACGAGATACAAAGTATTGAAAACGGGAAACGGGAGAGGATTTGTTGAGGTCCTCGGATCTCCGTCCCCCGGACGGGGAGCCCTTCAAAAATCCTCTCCCGTTTCCCTTTTAGAAGTCTGGCCTCTGACCGGACGAACGCATCAAATCCGCGTCCATATGAATTCAATCGGGCATCCTGTAGTGGCAGATACTCTCTATGCGCCGCGCCAAAAGCCGCTTCTTGGCTTCAAGCGCCAAGCTCTCCATGCATCAAAAGTGACTTTCAAGGACTTGAAAGGTAAAAGTGTAGAGATAAAGGCGCCATTTCCGGAGGATTTTGAGAAAGCAATGGAAGAAATATCAAGTCAGACTTGATATTTCTATTTGCGAAAGGCAAAGCCATATGATAAAGTGCGGGGACTATGAAAGCAGGAGTAATGACATCACCTATAAATATAGAAGAGCGAAAGGCGCTGGATGTCCGGCCGGGCGATATCGTACGCGTGCACCAGAAGGTTCAAGAGAAGGGTAAGACGCGCATACAGATATTTGAAGGAATGGTGCTTGCAAGGAAGCATGGCACGGATGCAGGAGCGACAATCACTGTGCGAAGGGTTTCCGGCGGATATGGCGTAGAAAGGATTTATCCTCTGTATTCCCCCGTCATTGATAAAATTGAAGTGGTGCGCCGAGCGCAAGTGCGTCAAGCCAAGCTCTACTATGTGCGCAAGAAGGCGCAAAAGGAGCTTTCCAAACGAATGCGCTCGGAGATGATGCGCGCGGATGTGGCAGAAGCTCCTATTGAAGTTTCTAAAGAGTAATCCCTCAATAATATTCCGAACTACTTCCTGTACATCGCGGATACGGCGTGGCGGACGAGCCGTTCAAATTGCTTGAAGAAGACGAAGCATAGTATCGCAGTGGTGATGTTGAAGATGAAGTGGGCATTCACAATCTGCTGGACCAAGTTTCCGCTCGTGAACTGAAGCATTTTGGCGAAGAAAGGCATGATAGAGAAGAATATGGCAAATCCGAGAATGTTGAAAAAGAGATGCGCAATCGCCACTTTTTTTGCTTCAATCGAGGCCGACATGCTCGCTATGATAGCCGTCATCGGCGAGCCGATACTTGCTCCGAGGAGAAATCCGATGGCCATCGGCAGCCCCACAAGAGAGCTCCCGGCGAGGATGAGCACGAGCCCCGTCAAGACGGCGCTTGATTGGAAGATTGCAGTAAGCACGGCGCCTACGATGATAGCGCTATAAGGATTATCAAGAGAGCCGAGGAAGCCCACAAACGCCTCATTGTCTTTTAGGGGCTGTACTAAATTTTGAATTATAAATAGAGAGAGGAAAATGATACCAAAATAAAATACCGCTTTACCATATCGTCGTAATCGCGAGTGGGTATGCGAGAGTATGAATCCAGCTATGACCACCATAGGAGCGATAAATGTCATATTCAAAGCAATGAGCTGGGCCGTGACAGTGGAGCCAATGTTGGCGCCGACGACGACCGCGACAGCATTGTAAGCGGGGATGAGCCCTCCGTTCACGAGCCCGACCAAAATCACGGATACGGCGGTGGAGGATTGCAGGATGCTCGTCACGAACGCGCCGGAAAGTATGCCTTTCAAGGGCTTGTTGGTCCAGCTGTTGAGTATCGCTTTGAGCTTTTCCCCCGCCACCACCTCTATCTGGTGGGTGAATTTCTGAATGGCGAAAAGAAATACGAGAACAAGCGCGAGAATTGTGGTAAATATTGTGGTTGTGTCCATCACGTTAGTATAAAGTATTACGCATCAAGTATAAAGTATGAGGAGTGTGATAGCATTATTGATACTATGCAAAAGGATTTTGATCAATGGAACGAGAGGAAAAAGGAAATTCACTCTACTGGTGGCTATCTACCTCTCTATCACAAACGCCAAATTCGCTGGTGCCGTCTTGGTGTGAATGTGGGGTTTGAGCAAGATGGTACAGGAAAAGATTTTTCACGACCCGTTTTGATACTAAAGGGATTTAGCCGGCAAGTTTGTTTGGTAATTCCGCTTACCACTTCTACGAAAGATAATGAGTATTATCTACAAGTTGGTATTATCGGAGATCGCAAAGCATCGGTAATCATTTCGCAGATTCGTTTGATAGATACAAGACGGCTCGACCAGCATATTGCAACACTGGATAAGAAAACCTTTGGAAGAATACAAAAGGCCGTCAAAGACATGCTTTAACGGCTTCTTGTTCTCCCTCTCTTGCGAGAGGGCCGGCCCGAAGGCATTTGTGTTCACATACTAGCATAAGCATCAATAAAAAGCAAGTTGACGCAAATCACTGCATGTTGTGTTTTTAGATAGTTGAGATTATCTCGGATTTTAAGTATCATCACGCAATGCGTCGGTGGTGAAACTGGTA
>DATDXX010000013.1:0-9500 GCA_036517135.1 Minisyncoccota bacterium
GCGGAAGAATGGGAGGCGACAGGGTGACGGTCAAAAATTTGAAAGTGATTGGAATAGACAAAGAAGCAAATCAAATGATGATAAAGGGCGCGATTCCAGGGAGGAGAGGCACTATCATAGAGATAAGGGGCTAGACACTAGTAACTAGATTCTAGAAACTAGAAAAAAATGGAAACGACAATTTATACAAAGGAAGGAAAAATAAGCGGCAAAATGACTCTCCCAGAGGAAGTGTTTGGGGTGAAATGGAATGCCGACCTTGTGCACGAAGTGCTCGCGTCTCTCTCTACATCCAAGCGCATGTCCACAGCGCATACGAAGGACAGAGGCGAGGTGCGCGGAGGAGGCAAGAAGCCATGGCAGCAAAAAGGCACAGGACGCGCGCGCCACGGCTCTATCCGAAGCCCTCTGTGGGTGGGCGGAGGTGTGGCGCATGGGCCGAGGAATGAAAAGAATTTCGACAGAAAGGTAAATAAAAAGGCGAAAGCAAAAGCAATCGCGGTCATTCTTTCCGCCAAGCTAAAAGACGGCGAGCTTATCTTTGTGGATTCCTTCGGTATGAATGCTCCGAAGACGAAAGATGCCGTGTCTTTCATCACGAATCTTGGTAAAGTGTCAGGCCTTGAAAGAATTTCTACAAAAAAGACGAATGCGGCGCTCATCGCCACGGCAGAGAAGGACACGAATGTGGCCAAGAGCTTCCGCAATATAAGCAAGGTGTTCGTTTCTGAAATCCGCAATGTGAATCCTACCGACCTGATGAAATATAAATATCTGGTGATGGATAATCCGGAAAAGTCGGTGGCGATTATCAAAGAGCGTCTCATAAAATAATATGAAATTTGATAGCGGCAAAATTTTGATACGCCCGAGAATTACGGAGAAGGCAGGCATGCACGCGGAGACGAAGAATGTCTATACATTCGAAGTGGGGAAGGGAGCGACAAAGCCCTTGATAGCTCGCGCTGTCCGCGAGATTTACAAAGTGTCTCCACGGAAAGTGAATATCGTGAAGCTTCCTGCGAAAAATGTTTTGACCAAGGGGAAAAAAGGAAAGACATCAAGAATTTTTAAGGCGTATGTGTATCTCAAAAAAGGAGACAAAATTGAATAGCTGTTAGCTGTTAGCTATTAGCTGCTAGCTTTTAGGAAATCTGAAATCTAACAGCTGAAAGCTATAAGCTAAAAGCTAATTATATGAAGACATACAAACCGTACACAAAATCAAGGAGAAACATGGTGACGATTGATTATCGGACGCTTTTGACGCGTGGCTCGCCCGAAAAGTCATTGACTTCTGGTTTTTCTCGCGTCCAAGGCAGGAACAACAGAGGCCGAATCACAGTGCGGCACAAAGGAGGAGGCAACAAGCGTCTTTTTAGAGATGTGGACTTTACATACGACAAGCAGAATGTGTCGGCGAAAATCGTGTCCGTAGAATACGACCCAAACAGAAGCGGATTCATCGGCCTTGCAATATATGCAGATGGAGAGAAGCGATATGTGCTCGTGCCAAAATCCGTAAAGCAGGGAGATAAATTTATCGTTTCTGAAAATGCTCCGATACTTCCAGCAAATCGCCTTGCTTTGAAAAATATTCCTGTCGGCACATTTGTATACAATGTAGAATTGAAGCCAAAAGGAGGAGCGAAGCTCGCGCGCTCGGCCGGGAACTTCGTGGAAGTCATCGCGCAGGATTTGGGGTACACGCTTTTGAAGCTTCCTTCGACCGAAGTGCGGAAAGTGATAGACACTTGCTATGCCACCGTGGGCTCTGTGTCAAACGACGAGCATCATCTCATAAATCTTGGCAAAGCCGGCCGCTCTAGGTGGAGAGGCATCCGCCCGACTGTCAGGGGCACAGCTATGAACCCTGTGGACCACCCATACGGAGGAGGCGAAGGCCGTCAAGGCAGAGGCCGAAGGCGTGCAATCACTTTCTACGGCAAAGGCACAGGCAAAGGCCAGAAATCCCGCCGCTCAAAGAAGTATTCAAACAAATTTGTGGTCACTCGTAGGAGAGTAGGAAAGCAGAGGTAAAAATTTTAGAGAAAGCCGTCCCATCTAAACGGGACGGCTTTTGGGTTTGACATTCCTGTCTTTTTTGCTAATATCACTCTACGCTCCATTGGAGCTATTTTTGTATGACTCGATCACTTAAAAAAGGCCCTTATGTGGATGAGCGGCTTCTAGAAAAGATAGAAGGTAAAAAAGCGGCGACGGCCGGGGTTATTCGCACATGGAGCCGCCGTTCGCAGATTTCTCCCGAGATGGTCGGCTTTACGTTCGGGGTCCATAATGGCAAAACACATACAGACGTATTAATCACCGAGGAAATGGTAGGACACCGCCTCGGTGAATTTAGTTTAACCCGCAAGTTTGTGCGACACGGAGGAAGAATGCAGAAAGAGCTTGAGGCAGCAGCAAAAGCGTCCGAGATCGCTTCTGCTCAAGCAGCCAAAGCGGCGACAGTAGGCGCGGCAGCCCCAGCAGCCCCAGCGAAATAATTTTATGAATCCCGTTAGAAATCACATTGTTACGGATATGAACTTAAAAGCGATAATTAATACGCAAACGCTTTGCATTTGCTATTTCTAACGGGATGAAAGCAACACTAAGTACATACAGGCAGTCTCCGAGAAAAGTGCGCCTTTTAGCCTCTCTTGTGAAAGGAAAGATTGTAAATGTTGCTCTCCAGAGACTCCAATTTGCGGACAAGAGAGCAGCACCTGCGGTTCTTAAGCTTTTGAAAAGTGCGCTTGCCAATTCTGGTACTACGGCAGAAAGTCTTTTTGTAAAAGATATTACTGTAAATCAGGGAGTCACGATGAAACGGTCTATGCCACGTGCTCGCGGCTCCGCATCCCGCATCAACAAAAGAACCTCACATATAAAGATAGTTCTTGGTAATATTTCCGAAATGAAAACAAAGGCTAAAAAATCTAAATCCTTACAAGCTAACAAACTCACCAGCTAACCAGCTTCTTTATGTCTCACACCGTACATCCATATTCGCACAGATTGGGAATTATCAGAGACTGGAAAAGCCGATGGTTTGCCGTGCATGGCAAGTATAGAGACAATCTCAAAGCCGATATAACTCTTCGTACTTTTTTAGCCAAGCGACTGAAAGGTATGCATGTTGGCGGTATTGAGATTGAGCGCGGTGAAAAGACCATTCGTATTGTTGTGAAAACTGCTCGCCCCGGGCTTATTATCGGCAGAAGTGGCGAAGGGTCCGTTAAATTACGAAATGACATAATCGATTATTTGAAACGCAAAAAAATTCCAGTTACACAGGAACTTAAACTTGATATAGAGGAAATCAGATCGCCGGAGTCAAATGCTTCAATTGTCGCTGAGATGATCGCAGAAGGGTTGGAGAAACGAATGCCTTTCAGGCGAGTAATGAAGCAGATGATAGAGAAGGTGATGGCGAACAGGGAAGTTCAAGGCATAAAAATTTATCTTGGGGGACGTCTTGGCGGTGCTGATATGGCGCGTTCGGAAACACTAAAAAAGGGACGTATCCCGCTTCAGACACTGCGAGCCGATATTGATTACGGGATGACGCGGGCGTCAATTCCTCAAGGCGATCTCGGGGTCAAAGTCTGGATTTACAAAGGAGAAGTGTTTGCCAAAAAATAAATTACCATGCTGTTTCCAAAAAAAGTAAAATTCAGAAAGTGGCAGAAGAATCGCCAGAACGAAACGAAACGCAGAAATGCTACTCGTGGCACCACTCTTTCATTCGGTTCGCACGGGCTTAAGGCTATGACATGGGGTCAAGTAAAGTCAAACCAATTAGAGGCAGCGCGGAAGGTTATTGCAAGATCTTTGGGCAAATTTGGCAAGACCTGGATAAGGGTTTTTCCTGACCGTCCGTATACTCAAAAAGCGGCTGAAACTCCTATGGGCAAAGGCAAAGGAGATATACAGGGTTATTGTTTTGATGTAGAGCCGGGACGAATTGTTTTTGAAGTTGATGGTATTGTTGACGCAAAGGCTAGAGAGGCGCTTAGGAAGGCAGGAACTAAGCTTCCTATGAAAAGCAAGGTAGTAGCAAGATAATTTTTATACTATGAAAATAGATGAATTAAAAGACAAAAAGCCTGAAGATCTGACAAAAATACTTTATGAAAAAAGAGAAGAGCTAAGAGCTTTGAAGTCTAATATTTCCGGAAGCAAAGTAAGGAATGTCAAAGCTGTCGGAGCCATCAAAAAGGACATTGCGCGCATTCTTACAGCGCATAACAGCAGGAGTTAAATAACCAATAACATATAACTGATAACAAATAACTTTTAATTCATACTTCATTACTCACAACTCATCACTCATCACTAAAATATGCAAACAGAACAAACATCAAAAAAACGAAAGCTAACAGGAACTGTTGTTTCTGACAAAATGAAAGACACATGCGTTGTTGTTGTTAACCGCTATATCAAAGTACCAAAGTATGAAAAATTCATAATGCGGAGCAAAAAGTACAAAGCTGATGACAAAGGAAACACCAAGAAAATCGGCGACAAAGCAACGATTGAAGAGTGCAGGCCGATATCAAAAGATAAACACTTTAGAATAGTACAATAGAAAGTAGAAGATGGAGGGTAGTAAAAACATGAATTTAATCAATTACAAAAAAAATAATTCGGAAAAGACAGCTACGACTGTTGGATTTCTTTCCACTTTCCACTTTCCACTTTCCACTTTCTAACCATGATTCAAGACAGGACAATCGTAAATATCGCAGACAATTCCGGAGCCAAAATCGGGCGCATTTTCAAAATCCCGGGAGCGACGCGCAAGCGCTACGCCGAGATAGGCGAAGTCGTCATCCTTTCTGTCCAAAAAGCGGAACCAAGAAAGATGGTGAAGAAAAAAGATGTTCTACAGGCGGTGATAGTGAGGCAAAAGAAGGCGCTACGGCGCAAGGATGGCTCATATATTCGTTTTGATGAGAACGCGGTTGTGATTCTTGAAAAGGGCAAGCAAGATCCTCTTGCGGGAAGAGTTTTTGGACCAATTCCGAGAGAGCTCGCAGAGAAGGGCTACCAAAAAATTGCATCGCTGGCACCAGAAATCGTATGAGAAAAGCTTATGAGCTTATAAGCTGGTCAGCTTGTCAGAAAAGCTCATCAGCTCGCAAGCTTACTAGCTAACAAGCTAAACATCATGCATGTAAAAAAGGGAGACAACATCATAGTGATCACAGGCAAGGATAAGGGTAAGTCCGGTGTTATTGAACGCGCATTCCCGAAGAAAAATTTAGTTCTTGTTGCGGGTGTAAATATTGTAAAAAAACACCAAAAATCCCGGCAGTCAGGAGGAAAAGGTCAAGTAGTGGATAAAGTAATGCCGATACATGTTTCAAATGTGAAGCTTTTTAAGAAGCGGTAGCGATTTACCCTGATAAATTTTTTCAAAATTTGGGAGGGCAAGTAACAAAAATATATGATAAAAGAAAAAAACAAAGACTCGTTCAAAGCTCTAAAGGAGAAGCTTCATTTGAAAAATCCGATGCAGACGCCAAAGCTTGTGAAGGTAGTGGTATCTGTCGGCACAGGCAAAGTTACGGATAAAAAACGCAAGGAGTTTATTGCTGAACGTCTTTCAAGGATTGTTGGGCAGAAGGTAGCGATGCGTGCGGCCAAGAAATCCATTTCTACATTCAAGGTCCGTCAAGGGGATAACATCGGTTTTCAGGCGACTCTTCGAGGCGACAGAATGATTAATTTTTTGGAAAAGTTCATCCACATAGCATTGCCTCGCACAAAAGACTTCCGCGGCATCAAGCCATCTGCCATAGATGCAATGGGAAACATCACAATTGGCGTGAAGGAGCACACTATTTTCCCCGAGACAGCCGATGAAGATATCAAAGACGTCTTTTCTTTCGCCGTGACCGTTGTAACTACCTCAAAGAAAAAAGAAGACACAAAAGAATTTCTGGCTTATCTCGGATTTCCTTTTTCAAAAGAAGCAAAATAATCTAAAAGATTTTTCCTTTTGTCTTTTGCACTACAATGAGGTACTCTTAATAATATGAAAAACAACAAATTATTTCTCTCGCTTGTATTAACAATCGCTCTAGTCGCTCCTTCATTTACAAACGCAGAACTAAACGCAGACATTGACCCGCAGGGAGAATCAGCTTGTGTAGCATTGCAAAACAATCTCCGATATCGCTCCACAGATGCACAGACAAACAGCGAAGTCAGCATTTTGCAGGATTATCTGCAATCAACTGGCTACCTAGATTCAAATCCAAGTGGATTCTTCGGCCTTCTGACTTTCGCTGCAGTCAAAAAGTTTCAAACAGCGAGCAGTATTGAGCCCACTGGCTTTGTAGGCCCGCTGACGCAAGCCCAAATCAAGGCTGTGTCTTGCGGAGGCTCTAGTGTGGATACGACCGTTCATGCTACCGGCTGTAGTGCGGGAGCCGTGTACAACAGCCAGACAGGAGCTCCTTGCAAAACTCCCGTACCCAATACAAACGACTGTTCCCCAGGGGCAGTATATAGTAGCATCACAGGAGCTCGATGTACGGACGATAAAGTTGAGAAAAATGCATCAACTATTACTATCTTGTATCCTCCAGATGGGAACAAGACATATACAGTCCAAGCGAACGGCTACTTTGCTATACCGTTCTCGTGGGTCTCAAATCATAATCTCGTTTATCCTTGGATATATTTAATGAATGCTAATGCTAGTACAAATGATCCTGCTGTCGCTTCTATCAATCTTCCCGCAAATACTAAAAGCGGACAAGGTGTTTTAACAGCTTCTTCGCTCATAAATGCGGGTACTGTGCTTCCTGCCGGTCAGTACAAAGTAAAGGTATGCGATCAGTCTACTGATATAAAAAATCCGCTTTGTGGAACGAGTGTGAGGTCATTCACTGTAGGAGGAGAGAAAAATACGAGTACCGATTCAAGTTGTCTACTAGGAGTGGTCTACAGCAGCATTACTGGGGCACGTTGTTCGGATATTACGAGCGGCTGTCCTGTTGGTCAGGTGTATAACACATATACTGGAGCTCTTTGTGGGACTATCCCACCAACAACAGATGGGTGTCCTCCAGGACAGATGTATAGCAGTGTTACAGGCGCTCTTTGTCCGAGCGGTACATCCCAACTTTCCATAGTGCTCACAGACAGAGTTTTTCTCGCAGAGAAAAATCTACAAAGAGGCCAGATTATTCCCCTTAATTTTATTTCTAAAGGAGTAAGAAATGTTGATGTCAGATTGAGCAGCTCGGCAGGCACCATTAAAGATTTTTACTTTGATGCAGTAGATGGCAACAACCAGGTCAGCATAACGATACCAAATGATTTTCCTACGGGAGCTGCCAAGCTATATATAATTGACAATTCTACATCAAATAGCACAAGCCCTTCCGCTATCTTTGATATGGTACAAGGGTATGTCTATATTACGGCAGGAGATACAGCTCCGCCTTCCATCACTGTCGTGAGTCCAAATGGAGGGGAGACGTGGAAAAGAGGGGAACTCCAATCTGTCACTTATACTTCAACTTCGTATGACGAAATCACAGCTTATCTTGAGAAGTATTACTCAATTTACAGCTCGACTCCTGCTGCCACTTATTTTATTACCAAAACATCCCATAAAGGGGTAGAGACAGTCTTTTACCCTCTACCTGCCAATAGTGAGCTTTCGTCCGGACAATTTACTGCTTATAAAATAAAAATATGTTCAGATACTACCTGTGCTAATTATGACAAATCAGATAATTTCTTTAAGGTTGTAGAATAATCCAAAACTAAGTCAGACAGCATCTTTGCAAACACAAAGCGCTTCCGGGAGGAAGCGCTTTTGGTTAGGGTATTGGCACGGCGTGCGGGTAGATCATGGCACTCTGATCACTCGCGCTGGGAAACTTTCCCATCACGTCGGTCAAAACGCTAAAGAACTTTACGAGGGCTTCTTCAAGTCCGGAGAATACTTCCGGCATAATGATTTTGAGGATTATAAGGCCAATCCCAAAACCTATGGCACTTAAAATTTTCATGTAGGGCCTTCGGCAAGGCGAAGAGGCCTCCGGCAAGGCGAAGAGGCCTCCGGCAAGGCGAAGAGGCCTCCGGCAAGGCGAAACCTTGACAAATTATTGATTCCACAAATCCCACACACGGGCGGCGGCGTTGATGGGCGTGCCTTCAAGCGGGAAGTGATGGAGGTTTACGAATGGCAATGAGTTGGCTTCTATGATGCCCCACCTCTGCTCGTCCGGATTTTTTGTGATATCCGGAATGATGAAATCAAATCCAATGACGGGGGCGTCAAGCGCGTCGCCCGCGCGCTTTAGATATTCAATAATTTTCGGATGCGTCTTCGGGAATTCTTCTGCCGAGTAGCCGCCGCAATTTATGCCAATCTGCTCGGAGAGGTCTATCGTCTTGCCTTTTGGCAGAATCGTCTGGAGATCTAGATTTTGCCTGCCGATAAATGAAACAAGAAGAGGCAATATGACGACATCTTTCACCTTCGGATGCTTTGTTTTGTTTTTTATTTCTATCAGCTCTTTAATAGTATGCACTCCATCGCCCGTAATTCTCGGTGGGTCCCCACGTAATATCCCTATAATTTCTCCTCCGATATAAGTACCTCGATAGACGCTTCCGAATAATTGCTCTTCCATTACCACGAACAGAGAAAGCTTTTGAGCTATTTTGAATGCATCCACAAGCTCACCCTCGTTATAAATGTGTGTGACGGTGTGCCGGCCGCGGGAGCCAAGCCGAGGCTTGACGATGAAAGGCACCTTGCCTTCGCTGAATATTCTCCTCGCTTGCTTTTGGCTTGCGACACTTCTGCCGAACGCGACAGGGATGTTTCTTTCTCTCAAAAATTTCTTGAGCGCCCATTTGTCATCCATCCATGCGTAGGAGACGGGACGATACTCGGGCGGAATCGGGATGCTTTCAAAGTAGTGCCAGCGCCCGCGAAGTTTCGCTCTGTATTGCTCTATTGGCTTACCAAATATTGTGAACTGCTCCATCTTTATTTTTCTTTTTTCTGCTTCTTGCCATATCACTAGCGAGCGCTCGGTGTGTGCTTTCTCTGGGTTTCTGTTCATGTCCCAGAGGCGGGTCTTTCTGAAAGCCCAAAGATATGGCGTCAGTATCCAGCGCAAAAGATTATCCAGATATCTGTGATGAATATATGCGAGGCCGTGAGAAATAGGGACAAGAGGTATCAATAAGGTCTGCGTGAGGTAGGCGAAAAGGTGATTGGTTGGATTGTTGCCGCAGTGGACGCATACTCTTTTTGTATCGGGGTGTTTCATCTATCCATGATATCAAAAGGACAGCCGAAGCTGTCCTTTTGGACGACATTCTTAGTGTCTACCGTGACCGATCATATTGTTATGCATCGATAACCATACTAAAAAATCGACAAGCGTATTATATCACAAAAAATCAAAACGGTGTCTGTTTGAAAATATCCGAACGGAACTGGCTGGGCTCGGCGG
>DATDXX010000014.1:0-7301 GCA_036517135.1 Minisyncoccota bacterium
AGAGGGAATGGCAGACAGTTTATTGTCAAAAGGAATTAAAGTTTTTGGTGCAACAAAAGCCGCATCCAAAATTGAATGGTCAAAATCATTTGCAAAGGAGCTTATGGAAGAAGAAGGTATTCCTACTGCGAAATTCAGAAAGTTTTCTGATATTAGTGTCGCGCAAAAATATATCGATGGGCAAAAATTTCCGCTTGTAATCAAAGCTGATGGATTGGCCCTCGGTAAAGGCGTCATAATAGCCAAAACAAAGAAAGAAGCAGAAACAGCACTCAAGGAAATTATGTCCGATAAAACTTTCGGAGATGCTGGCAACACGGTTGTTATTGAAGAATATTTGGTTGGAGAAGAAATTTCCATTCATGCGTTCTGTGACGGCAAGAATTTTGCGCTGTTTCCAACATCTCAAGATCACAAAAGGATTTATGAAAATGAAGAAGGACCAAATACCGGTGGAATGGGGACGATCGCTCCAGTGCCTTGGGTCAAACAAGATGTTATCAAAGAAATTCAAGAGAAAATATTAATCCCAATCATTCGCGCACTCGATGAGAGAGAATGTCCATTTAAAGGAATCATATATCCGGGAATTATGATAACGAGGGACGGGCCAAAAGTCATAGAATTCAATGCCCGATTCGGCGATCCGGAAACCCAATCTTATATGAGATTGCTTCAGAGTGATCTTTTGGAAATCATGGTCGCATGCGCTGAGGGCACGCTCGCGCATACAGACATTAAATGGAGTAAAGACAGCGCTTGCACTGTAGTTCTCGCTTCACGCGGATATCCGGGAAAATACGATAAAAATATTGAGATAAAGGGCATAGAAAAATTTTCTAAGAGTGAAGATATAGTGATTTTTCACGCCGGCACTAAGAAAGATGGGGATAAAATCCTAACTAGCGGAGGCAGAGTGCTCGGAATTACTGCGGTTACCGACAGTCTGGATGGTGCGCTAAGAAAGGCATATAAAGCAATAAAGGAGATACAGTTTGACGGAGTGCAGTTTAGAAGGGATATTGGTCAAAAGTCTTTGAAAAAATAAAGGAATGAGGCATAATTAGAAAATGAATTATCGAACATTTGATATAAAGGTTCTCCATTTTTTTAGGCTGATTTCGGTACCAATATCGCGGCTCGGAATTTTTGTCGTGTTTTTCTGGTTTGGAATTCTTAAGGTCTTTAGCTTGAGCCCTGCTAGTCCTTTAGTTTTAGCGCTTCTTTCACGGACTATGCCATTCATACCCCCTGAGACTTTTTTGGTTTTTTTTGGCGTGCTTGAGTGCTTTATAGGATTGCTTTTTCTTATCAAAGGAGCGGAAAGAATAGCGATAACGATTCTTTTTTTACATATGATCACAACTTTCATGCCTCTCATTTTATTACCTCAAGTAACATGGTCAGGTATTCTTGTGCCAACATTGGAGGGCCAATACATCATTAAAAATCTGGCTATTATTGCCGCTGCTATCGGTATTGCAGCGCATCTTCACCCGCTTCAGCGCGGTTGGCGCTTTTTTTATCAATAAATCTATATCACTTAATGAGAACATTAATAATCACCGCGCACCCGAGCTCTCATGGCTTTACCCATGCCATAGCCCATGCCCTAAAAGAAGAAAGGGAGAGCAAGGGGGTGAGAGTGGAGATCTTGGATTTATACAGGACAGAGCTTTCACAAGATTTCTTGCGATTTGAAGAGCTAAAGGAAATGAAAGAACCTGACCCTATACGTCACCAGATCCAAGTTAAAATGGCATGGGCGGACGAATATATCTTCATACATCCATTATGGTGGCTCACCATGCCCGCCATAATGAAGAATTTTTTGGACCATAATATCGCCTCTCCGTTTGCCTTTCACTATGACAAAGACGGCAGGCATCCGGGGCTTTGCGGCAAGCGGGCGAGGCTCTATATCACATGCGACGGCTCTTTTTTTCTATATATGATACTAGGGTTTCCTTTCATTGTGAATTGGGTGATAGGCATCTTTACTTTCTGTGGAATACAGACGGACTATTTCAAGGTCATTCGCATGATGAAGCTTAAGGCAGATGAGAAAAAAAGAATAAAAATACTTAGAAGTATCCGTAAGAACGCCTGGCGCCGCTCACATTCGCTTCATGCCCTTAATTTCCTTGGAAATATGTTCCAGTAGGAGAGTAGAAAGTGGTGAGTAGAGAGTAGCGAGTAGAAAAAAATGAAATAAAATGAAAATTACTAAATTTGGACATTGTTGTTTGCTTATTGAGGAAAATGGAATGCGGGTCTTGACGGACCCGGGCTCTTATACGACGGCGCAAAACGATGTGAAGAATATTGATGTGGTCGTCATTACCCACGAACATCCAGACCACTTTCATATTGAATCGATAAAAAAGATTTTGGCGAATAATCCGAATGTGCCGATCATTACAAATACCGCTGTAGATGCCCTTCTCAAAAAAGAAAATATAACGTATGCGACTGTCGTGGAAGACGGGGAAAATCAAGAAATAAAAGGCGTCAAGTTTTCTGGACACGGCACAATTCATGCAGAAATTCATAAGGAGTGGCCGAGAGTCCAGAATACAGGCTATATGATAGGAGAGCGGTTGTTTTATCCCGGCGACGCCTTTCATAACCCCAAGGTGCCGGTAGATCTTTTGGTGCTCCCAACAGGAGGTCCATGGGTAAAAATAAGCGAAGCGATAGATTATGCGATAGAGGTGGCGCCGAAGGCTTATTTTTCGGTGCATGACGGCGGACTTAACGAAAGAGGTCTTGGATTTTCTCGTCGAGTCGCTCCACAAATTTTAGAAAAACACGGAATCAAATTCATCGCACTTGAAATTGATAAGGAAACGGAAATATAATTTTGAATAAATTAAAAAGTACAAAAAATACCCCGATAACGGGGTATTTTTTGCATCGCGCCGATAAGCCGAATTCTGTTCCAATTCGCTGTTGGCGAATAGGCGACAGCAATTTATCTGCTCTTCCCATTGCTGGGAGAATCAAGCGGCACTCCCCTCACCAATTTTTAAAAATTGGTGAGGGGCGCGGCCTTGCACTCGAGTAAGGATTTAGCCGTTTCACCTCTCGGGTCGCCCCGAAAGCTCGTCTCCAAAAGCTTCCGCCTCCGGAGAGGCTCCCTGTCTTTCGTTGGAAGCGTCTCTGATCGCACCTCTTTTGCATGTCTACAAATGGCGGGTGTTACCCGTTACCCGGCTCCAGCGAAAATCGCTGGAAGTGTTCGGACTTTCCTCTCCGATTTTCGTCGGAGCTGCTGTCTGGCGCTAACCGCATTATATCATAAATAATCCACATTTTGCAAAGAGTCAAATTTGTTTTACAAGAATTATCAGTTATACTGTATAGGTAATTCTTTATCAAAATTGGACAATTTATAAATTTTAAAAGTGATGATAAATATTCAAAATGAAAGAGCAAAAAAATATTTTTGACAACATAGCGTTTTGGATTCTTTTTGGTGTGACATTTCTTCTGCCGATATTTTTTCTGCCTGTTACAATCGCAAATCTTCCGCAGGCCAAACTTTCACTTTTAAGCATTGCCACGCTTCTTGCCTTGTGTTGTTTTATAATTGAAAAGATAAGGCATGGCTCAATTACTTTATCTCTAAAGCCGATAAATGTATTTTTTGTTCTGATTCCGCTTCTTTATCTGGTCGCCAGTATCACAGGCGTAAATTGGCACAAATCAATAATTGGTGAATTATTCGAGCAGGACACCTTACATACAATAGCAGTTCTTATGCTATTCACATTTTTGATTGCGTCAGTAGCACGAACTGCAAAAAGAATAGGCTCGCTTATTTTTGCCTTTTCTTTTTCAATAATAATCGCGATTGTTTTCCAGCTTTTTGTGGTTTTTGGGGGCAATCTGATCCCTTTTGAACTTTTTAGCTCACCCGCTTTCACACTATCAGGCACGTGGAATGACATGACCATACTTTCTATTGTGCTCTTAGGGGTGATTTTAGTCACTCTGGAGACTATAAGGCTGAAAAAGTGGATAACGGTTGCGCTTATCCTAGTCTTTGTTATCCCGTTTTTCTTTATTAGTCTCTCGAGTCTGGTATTTGATTTTTACATAATTACGTTGCCTTTATCAGTTCTTATAGGTCTTATATCTTTACTTATTTTTGCGTACCTTTTCTCTCTCAGAAAAGCGCGACAAAAGGAATCGTCCTCTGAAGAAAAAGATATTTCCTTATCCAAGCATTCGCTGATTCCTATGCCGTCTTTGATTCTACTAGTGCTTTCTTTTTCTTTAGTGATTTTTGGCGCTCCGATAAGCAGATTTTTAATTCAAACGACTGGTGTTGCCTATACTGAAGGACAGATAAATTGGAGAGGAACATACGAAATTGCCTCCAAAACCTTGTCTCAGAGGCCCTTTTTTGGGTCTGGGCCAAATTCCTTTGCATCAGAGTGGAATATTCATAAACCTGCTTCGATCAATGCAACACCGTTTTGGAATACGGATTTTAGATTTGGCGTTGGTATCATACCGACTTCAATTGTGACAACCGGAATCGTCGGCTTTATTTTATGGATTTTATTTTACACGTTTGTCATAGGCACAGCTCTTAGAGTGCTTTTCAACTTTAAAAATGGAGCGTCGACTCTTCCTTTAAGGATCATTGTTTCATTTACGGTGCTCTTAACCGCTTTTATGATGATTTTCTATGCACCAGGCATCATAGTGACTGCGACTCATTTTCTTTTTATCGGGCTACTCTTGGCGCTTGACTCTGGAGGTAAGAAAGAAAAACAGATTGTATTCAGCAGTATTCAATGGCAAAATTTTGTCGCCACGGTCATTTTTATTGTTGCATTCGTGTGTATTGTGTTTTGGGCATATAGGATCGTTCTGAAGAACGCAGCGAATTTTTATGCCGAGACTGCGATTGTTGGCAGTAAAAACGAAAACGAGGCGCTTGATTACATTAATCAAGCAATCTCGCTTGACCCGTCGCGGGCAATTTATAGTCAGCTTGCCTCACAGGCATATGCATCAAAAGTGGCAAAAACTCTTTCGCTTGGTGCTACTCCGTCTGAAAGTGTTATGAATGAGCTTAGAGGAGATGTCGTGTCTATAGTTAATTACGCGGTAAGAGCGGAAGCGCTTGATCCGACCGATTACAACAATCGCATTGCGACAGGCAGGATGTTGGATCTCCTAGGCGTTCTTGGAGTCCCTGAGGCAGGAGACCAGGCAATCCTAAAATATATTTCTGCTTCAGAGCTTTCTCCCTCAAATCCACTACCGTATCTGCTTGCATCTAATGCTGCACTTACCATTAATGATCAGGCTAGGGCAAAAGACTATCTCATAAAGGCGCTTACCTTAAAATCCGATTATTCCGATTTTCCTGCTTTGGGACAGGAGATAACAACAATGATTGAGCGCATAAATAGTGCAGGCAACACAAAAAAAGCCATAGACCCTGTCGCCACATCATCTGATGAGAATACGGATGATGAAAAGAAATCAGAGTAGTAATACCTGTCCTCTAAAAATATCAGAGTATGCAATTTTATGGGAGCAGAATACCCTGCGATACGTTTTAGATACTGCAATATCTTCAGATTGAATAAATTAGAAATAAGATGGTAAAAAGAATTTTTCGTGTTTTTGGAGGCGAGGTATCAAATATTCACGAAGCTGCTTATCTTCTTGGTTTTTTTGCGCTTTTAGCCCAGATTTTGGCGCTTTTTCGTGATCGGCTTCTGGCTCATTATTTCGGCGCGAGCGGAGCTTTGGACGTATATTATGCCGCTTTTAGAATTCCGGACTTTATTTTTGCCACTGTGGCATCTCTTGTTGCTGGCTCCGTTCTTATTCCATTTCTCCAAGAGAAGCTCATGGAGGGAAACGAAAAAGCGAAACAACTAATTGACGAGATATGGAGCGCGTTTTCTATCCTAATCATCATTGCCACAGTCGCCGCTTTTATTTTTATGCCTTTTTTGGTCTCCAGTCTGTTTTCCGCGATGGCCTTAGACTCACAAACAATGGTAGTCAATCTCTCGAGGATCTTGCTTTTGTCACCGTTGTTCCTAGGATTCTCAAATTTTTTAGCAAGTATTATTCAAGCGCATAGAAGATTTGCGCTTTATGCGCTTTCCCCCGTGCTTTACAACGTTGGCATTATTGCCGGCATTATTTTTCTTTTTCCGACATTCGGTATAACAGGGGTGGCGGTCGGGGTAGTGATTGGCTCTATTCTCCATGCAGTCGTTCAAATCCCTTTTGCGCGGAAAGTCGGCCTTTTTCCAGATCTAATTTTTCCCATTGCGTTAAGCAGGATCAAATCTGTTATCTGGCTTTCCCTGCCGCGCACGCTGGCACTTGCTTCTATGAATATCGTTTTTATAGCTCTAATTTCTCTCGCTTCACGTATGTCAGAAGGTTCCATTTCTGTTTTCAACTTTGCATATAACATAGAGTCGGGCGCACTTTCCATTATAGGAGTCTCTTATTCTATGGCGGCTTTTCCGACTTTGGCAAAAATTTTTGCGGGTGGGGAACGAGAAAAGTTTGCTCGTTACGTATCATCTGCGCTCCGACATATTATCTTTTGGTCAATGCCTGCGGCAGCGCTTTTTATCGTGATTCGAGCGCAGATTGTGCGCACCGTACTTGGCTCCGGTGCTTTTTCGTGGAGTGATACGCGCCTGACTGCCGCATGCGTTGCGCTGTTTTCTATCTCTATTATTGCGCAGAATGCCAATCTATTATTTATACGCGCGTATTATGCTGCCGGTAAGACCAAAATACCTTTTATCATATGCGGTATCTCCTCGGCTTTTACTATTCTTATCTCGTTTCTTTTTTATAGATTGTTTTTTGTTTTTCCATACATCAGAGATTTTATTGCTGCGGCATTCAAAGTTAGTGATGTACAAGGCGCTGAAGTGCTTTCGCTTCCGCTTGGCTTTACAATCGGCAGTCTCTTTAACATGGCGCTTTTTATCTTTATTTTCAATAAGGATTTCAAGCAATTAGTAAGATCTATCAGAGAAACGGTGGTTCAAAGTCTGGCGGCATCGTTTGTCGCTGGTGTGGCGTCTTATGTTGCGCTTCAGGTTATTGGAAATATAATCACTTTAGACACTCTTGCGGGAGTTTTCAGCCAAGGACTGCTGGCAGGAATAGTTGGGCTGGGATTTTGGTTCTTGACTTTGAGGCTTTTGAAGAGCAGGGAAGCCAATGAGCTTCTCGCAAATATTAGAGGTAGAATTTGGAAGGCAAAAGTTATTGCGCCGGAGAGAACGGAAATCTGA
>DATDXX010000015.1:0-7026 GCA_036517135.1 Minisyncoccota bacterium
GATAGAGCCGCCGCCATATTCCTTGGAAAGTTGCCCAGCGCGCTCAAGTAGGCGAGAGTGGAGGTAAAACACATCTCCCGGATATGCCTCTCGGCCAGGAGGGCGCTTTAAGAGGAGGGATATCTGACGATAAGCCCACGCGTGCTTGGAGAGATCATCATAAATAATCAGCACATCTTTACCTTGATCCATAAAATATTCTGCAATTGCGCATCCTGTGTAGGGAGCGAGGTATTGCAAGGCCGCTGGATCAGAAGCCGCGGCAGAGACGACGACGGTATAATCCATCGCGCCCTCTTTTCGGAGCTTCTCCACAATCTGCGCCACTTTGGATTCTTTCTGGCCAATAGCAACATAGATACAAATCGGGCGATTCTTCTCTTTCTTCTGGTGAATTATGGTATCAATCGCGATAGCGGTTTTACCCGTCTGCCTGTCGCCAATGATGAGCTCTCTCTGGCCACGGCCGATTGGGATCATGGCATCAATTGCCTTAATACCGGTGTGCAAGGGGACTTTCACAGATTCTCGTGTGATTACACCCGGAGCGATTTTCTCCAAGGGATACGTCTTTGCTCCTTCTCCGCCAATTTCTGCTTTGCCGTCCTTTGGCGCGCCCAAGCCGTTCAGCACTCGGCCCACCACTTCGTCGCTTACATTTATTGAAAGGATTTTGCCTGTGCTCCTTACAACATTGCCTTCGGAAATATTTGCCGAATCTCCAAGCAAAATCGCACCGATTGAATCCTCTTCAAGGTTCAGCGCCACTCCGAGCACTTTGACGCTCTTTGAATCTTCAAATTCAAGCATTTCAGAATATCGCGCTTCGGAGAGCCCGCGCACAGATGCCACTCCGTCGGCAAATTTGACCACTTCTCCCACATGCGTCGCATGCGAGCTCGTCTTTGTGTGCCTTATCTCATCCTTTATTGCCTCGATTATTGATTGCTTGTCCATATTTATAAATTATTTCCATAATCGCTCGACAATGTCCCTTCTCTCAACGCGGTCGATTTTGAGCTCAAAATCTCCCTATGTCCGGCGCCGTCGCGCCTACCTACGTTTCTTTCAGGGAATTGTCTCGCTATCATGTTAATTTCGTAAGGCATTGATCTTTGAGCGCACACTCGTGTCTATTAAATAATCTCCAATTCTCAAAATTGAGCCTCCCAAAAGCGCCTTATTTTCCAACACTTTTAGCGACACCTTCTTGCCAGCAAACTCTTTTGGAAATTTTGCGTCCTTCTCGTCTGCTGCTTCTATAGATATATCCACAATATCATGCCTCTTATTCCAGAAAGCACCGAAGTGGGCGAGTATTTCAGGAAGCTTTGATATTTTACCATCATTCGTTAGCATCTTCACAAATTCTTTCATAACAGTATTACGAGCATCATCGCCGCGAACTTTGTCCATTGCTCTGTCTAGCAATTCCGCATATTGTTTAGTAGTAAATTTCATCCTATTTCACTAATCTTTCTACCCTTAATGCCTCGTGCGATGCCTCTTCAGCAAATTTCCTTTTAGCATCATGATCCAGATATTTGCCTACCGTCGCCTCTATCGCCGTAGCCACGATGCCCACCACTTCTTTCTTGAATTCTGCATGGAGCTGCTCCTGCTCGCTTCGCATCTCTGCTTTTGCATCCACGATAATCTTTTGAGCAGATATTGTAGCTTCTTCACCGAGCTTCTTTTTGAGATTTGCAGATGATGCTTCTACATCCTTCACGAGCCTCTCTCCTCTCTCACGGGCTTCAGTGAGAGCCTTTTCTTCAAGCGCTTTTATCTCAAGGAGCTTCGCATCAATAGAAGACGATTTTGCTTCTGCATCCTTTGACGCTTTCACTCGCTCATCCAATACTTTGAGTATCGGCTTGTAGACGAGCTTCCACAAAACGAAAACGAGAATCCCGAAGTTGACTAACTGCGCGAGAAGGTGGCTCCATTCTATTCCGAATGAGGAGAAAAATGATTGCATGCTTTGTGGTTTTTAAGGTCTGACCTTGAGATTCAGATGTTTAAGGTCAGACCTTTGAATTCCTATACGAACAAAATGATAAGAGAAACGACCAATGCGTAGATAGCGATAGCTTCGGTGAAGGCGATAGCGAGGATCATCGCCGCCTGCACTTTGCCTGCCGCTTCCGGATTTCTACCTATAGCTTCCATAGCGCCTGCCGCGAGAAGACCGATGCCGATGCCCGGACCGATGGCTCCAAGCCCGATAGCGAGCCCTGCCGCGAGGGTCTTTAGATTTAATGCTTGTGATGCTATTTCTTCCATAAATTACTTGTTTAATTAATAATCAACAACAATCAACGCCCGATAGGGTGTTTACAAACTCAGTATATTACGAAAATATAGCTATTACAAGGGAAAAACAAACATTTAGTGGGATTCGTGGAGCCTGGTAGCAGAAGCCATGAACATCATAGCGAGGACGGCGAAGACGAGCGCTTGGATGAAGCCGACGAAGAGCTCAAGGCCGAGGAAGGGGATGGGGATTATGTATGGAGCGAGGAAAGAAATGATAAGCATTAGGACGGAGCCGGCGAAAATATTGCCGAAAAGCCGAAATGTGAGCGAGATAATGCGGGAGAACTCGCCTACTATTTCAAGGATACCTACGAAAAATCCGATAGGATGCTTCAAAGGATTTACCAAAAACTTCTGCGCATGATGCTTGGCGCCGATGGAGCGCAGGCCCACGATATGAGAGCCGATGACGACGACGAGAGCGAGCATCAAGGTGAGATTGACGTCAGAATTGGCAGTGCGGAAAAGCGGGACGAATATCTCTTCGCCATTCTCTACTTCACGAAATCCGATTGTCTCCACGCCGGGAAGAACCCCCGACCAATTCAAAGCCAAGACAAATATAAATATAGTGAGCACCAAGGGTAGGAATTTGCGCATGGTCTCACGGCTTCCGGCGAAGCTCTCCATAAAATCCATAAACTTTTCTATCACGAATTCCACAAGCGCTTGTAGTCGGCCCGGTATTGATTTTATCTTTTTAGAAAATATAAATGCGAAGATGATGAGCAAAGCAACGACAAGCCATGAGGTAAGTAGGGTATTGGTGACGACGAAGCTCCCGGTGTGAAATATTGGCTCTGCTTTGATTGAGATATGCATCTTGATTGTTGTAAATGTTGTAGTGTTCTAAAATGTTCTAAATGATTCTTGCAATTATAACAGCTAGAACATCTCGAACAATTATAACGTTTTTGTAAAGAATTTTACAAAAATGTCCTGACTTTTCGCCAAATAATTATTGATGTGGATACGATGGAAAGCAGAAGCCCAATAACAAGGAATGTGGGCGTGGTGTCCATCTGCCTGTCTAGCCATCTTCCGCCAAAAGCAAGAATAGCGAGAGGTATGGCCACCGAATAGCCCACCTCAAACGCGAAAGCAATAAGCTCCGCTTTCGTAGCTGGCACAGGCCGCTTTTTCTGGTTATTATCCTTTTTTACCTCTTCCACTCTTCAGAGTATAAAAGAAAAAGTCGGCTACAGCAATAGCGTTTTCCTTTTGTGAGGGTAATCTTGCTTAGTAACTTACAATACACTAATCCTACGCTATAGCGTAAGATTAGTGTATGTTGATATGGAAAACGTTTTGCAGTAATTACAAAACAACAAAATGCTTTATATGACTCTTTTCGCTATAATTAAATAATGCAAGTCAAAGGCATTGTAATTGAAGGGGACAAAGTCGGAAAAAAACTTGGATTTCCTACCGCTAATATAAAAATGGAAAAAGCGGTTGAGCCGGGAATTTATGCTGGCTTTACAACTTTTGACGGAGAAAGACGACTCTCGGCGCTTTACATAGGAAAAATGAGACCGGTTATTTTGGAGACTCATATTATAGATTTTTCAGGCGATTTATATGGTAAGATGATAACGGTTGAGATAATGGAAAAGGTGAGAGAAGAGATCGGCGGGCTGAATATTTCTGAAGGTGGTTTATCAGAGAAAACATTGCGTAATGCCATAAAAGACGACATAGAAAAAATCAAAATAATGAAAAAGTACTCAAAAAAAAGCATATTGCAATAGGCCAGGAAAAGCGTTATTATAGCCGGAACAGGTCCTCCTGAGTTTTATTTTGTGTCCGAAATTTATTTATTTATATGTTTGCAGGAATCATACAATCAGTCGGAAAAGTTAAAGATACCACACAAAATAAGGCTATTTTAGCTGTTTCAGTTTTGATGCCAGAAGCGTGGAAAGTCACTCTGGGAGAAAGTGTATCTGTAAATGGTATTTGCTCTACCGTGGCTAAAAAGTCAAGTAAGGAGTTTACCGTAGAATACATGAGAGAGACTTTGCGCAAGACTGCCGCCTCGCATTTTAAATCAGGCAACGACTTGAATTTAGAAAGGAGCTTGCGTTTCGGTGATCCAATAAATGGACACTTTGTATACGGACATGTTGATGCAGTCGGCACGATAAAAAAAATCCGGAAAGAGGGAAAATCAAAAATTCTAAACATCTCTCTTCCAAAAGAATTTCTTGGCTTAGTTGTTTACAAGGGATCAGTTGCGGTAGATGGTACGGCACTCACGGTTTCAAAAAAAACACGAACAGGATTTGAAGTTGCTCTTATTCCTTTCACATTAAAAAACACTAATTTTGATTTGAAAAAAGCTGGTGACAAAGTGAATATTGAAACTGACATAATCGGCAAGTACATCGCGAATCATGCAGCGAAAGCAAACGGATAGTAGAAAGTGGAAAGTAGAAGATAGTAAGAAAAATTCTGCGCAGGCAAAAATTGGTATTGTGGTCTCTCAATATAACAGCGACATTACGTTTACAATGCGAGACGGCGCGGTCAGGGAACTAAGATCTCGAGGTGTGAAAAATATAAGCGTAGTTTGCGCCCCCGGAAGCTTTGAAATTCCGATTGTATGTCAACGGCTTGCAAAGACAAAGAAGTTTGACGGCTTACTAGCAATCGGCTGTGTCATTCGAGGAGATACTGATCATTATGTATACATAGCAAACGAGTCAACTCGAGGCATAATGAATGTAATGCTTAAGTATGATATTCCTATCGCGAACGCGATTCTAACAGTCAATAATTTGAAGCAGGCGCAAATACGCTCACGGGGAAAAATGAATAAAGGAGTTGAAGCGGCGGCAGCGCTTTTAGAAGTTTTATCTTAGACACAATGGACAGAAACATATTTGATAGAGGAAATCTAAATCCAGAACCTGAAAAGGAAAGTAAGTATAGGTCAAGCAAGAAGTTTGTTGACACCATAAAGGCGGATTTAGAAAGATCTCCAGCCTCAAAACAATTTTTTCCCTTGCAAATTGCCTTCAATATTGCGCATATACTTAGATATCCTATTGACGATCTACATGAAGATTTTCAAAAGACAGATAGCCATAATGCATATATGATTTCAAAAGCCTATGAGGAGGTGAGAAAACTTATGGACGAAAAAGTAATTCCTAAAGACTCGCCGTGGTTTAGTGATCTTGAGTCCAAAATGTCAGCCATCGCAATTTTGTACACAGGAGCAAACTTCGATAAGGATTTCGCTAAGAAGTCTAAAGATGGAATGATAAAGCAGGGAGAAAAAGACGACGCTTATATTGAATTCTTAAGAAGAAAGGGTCTCTTTGATGATTATGCCGATATGTCAGGTAGCGAAAGTAAGGAACTTCGTGATGAGTTCGAAAAAAAGTGGCTAGAAGATAATCCTAAACAGGATTAATCGTGCTTCTTTTGATTTACTTTATTCTTTAGCTAAAAAGTCTCTAAACACTAAGCTTTCAGTTTTTAGCTACTCTATAGGTTTGTCCTCCTTCGGATTTGACGCATTCGGCGCCGAGGCGTGAGCCGAGGCGCATTGATTCCTTGAGTGTTTTGCCCGCGAGCATTCCGCTTATGAGCCCTGCTCTATATGCGTCGCCAGCGCCAGTAGGGTCCACCACTTTTTTTACTTTGAGCGCCTTCACAAATGTCTTTTTATTTTTCTCATGGAGAACGCTACCATCGGCGCCTTTTGTTTCTATCACATACCTCGTTTTGCCTTTGAAGATCCTCTCCAATGTGAATCCAAAATGATTATGCAGGTAATCATATTCCGTATCATTCACTATTATCATATCTGAAAGTGAGACCGCTTCCTTCAAAAGCTTATTTGTAAATGTAGCAAGAAGTGTCTGGCCGGGATCAAAAATCACCAAAGGCCAGCAAGGACTACCCTTGATGTCAAGGGTAGTCCTTGCTGGCAGAGCTTTGGCCTTGAATTCTTTCATGTGTCTCACGATGCTTTTGGCTGTGCCGGCGGCAAAAATCGCGATTTTTGTTTCGCTCCAATCTTTTGATTTGAGGAGGCGAGAGAGGGGAATGCTCTCAATATGCCTATCATACGCGTTCGGCTGGAAGATACCGATCTGCTCTTTTATCTCATCCGACATCCCATAAAATGTAGCAGTATATCCTTTTTCGTCCATAAGAATGCGCAGCTCTGCTCCCATGTGCTTCAAGTGACTTTTGTATTCGTCGAAATCTTTGCCCACGACGGACGCTACAAGCGGCCTCTCTCCCAAAAGCCCAAGTCCATACGCAATATTTCCAGCTGTGCCTCCGAAATACTCTTCTTTCTCATGCGCAGTGAACATCAGATTCTGCTTGCCTTTTTTTCCATCCTTAAAATTCACAGCATTTCTGATTGTGCCATTCAGCTCAAACAAGCTGTCTATCACGAGTGAGCCACACACTAAAATTTTTGATCTATTATTTTTTTTGTTCATTAGGTCAAAAATTTAGTTAGGAAGCTGGTAAGCTTGTAAGCTGGCAAGGCAATCCTACTAACAAGCTAACTAGCTTTCAAGCTCGCTAGCTTAGCTTGTGCCTTCATCCCAAGAAGAGAGATATTTTTTCTGTTCTGGCGTCAGAGTATCAATATTTATGCCGAGGGCCTTGAGCTTTAAGGCACCAATCTTTTCATCCACCTCTTTCGGAAGTATGTGCACATTTTTGGAAAGCTTTTTG
>DATDXX010000016.1:0-11325 GCA_036517135.1 Minisyncoccota bacterium
AAGCAGAGCATATTTCAAAAGATATCATCGCGCTATTTGAAAGCAAGACATACGACAAGATTGATGTCGTCTACACTACTTTCATTTCAGCATTGAAACAGGAAGCGACGCTTCGGCCTCTGCTTCCTTTGAATACGGACACGGTGCGCGCTGTGATAGAAAATATCATTCCTGCCACAGGTAAATTCTCCGAGCTTCGCGAGACGGCTCTTAATGATGACTATGATTTCAAATTTGAGCCGAATCCGGAGGAGATTGTGAAGAATCTCGTGCCTGCTCTCGTTGAAATAGAAGTGTTCCACTCTATCCTCGAAGCCAATGCTTCAGAACATGCGGCAAGGATGGTGGCGATGAAGAATGCCTCCGAGAATGCCATGGATATGATTGGCTCCTTAACAATTTCCTACAACAAAGCCCGTCAGGCCCAAATCACCAAAGAGCTAATAGAAATAACGAGCGGCAAAGAAACACTAGCAAATGCTGAATAAATGTTATAAGTGTTGTAGATGTTCTAATGAAAAATCAATTAGAACATATATAGCATCTAGAACAATTAGAACAAAAGATGTAAAGTATAGAACTGAGTAAATAAAGTAAAACAAAATGAATGCAAATACAAACAAGGGTAAAGTTATTCAGGTGATAGGGCCGGTGGTGGATGTGGAATTTGATGGCGCAATGCCGACTATCTACAACGCGATTGAGGTGATGAATGGCGAGGCAAAGCTCGTACTTGAAGTGGCTTCGCACCTGGGCGCAAATCGAGCCAGATGTGTATCCATGGGTCCAACTGATGGTTTGAAGCGTGGAGATAAGGCAGTAGACACAGGCGCACCAATTTCCGTACCTGTAGGCAAAGAAATTTTGGGACGAATGTTTAATCTTCTCGGCGAACCAATTGATAATATGCCAGCACTTGTAGATGCAGAGCGCTGGGCAATTCACCGCCCTTCACCATCTTTTGAAGAGCAGTCAACAGAAGTAAAGATTTTTGAGACGGGTATCAAGGTGATAGACCTCATCTGCCCTTTCATCAAGGGAGGCAAGATCGGGCTATTCGGCGGCGCTGGTGTGGGCAAGACTGTGCTCCTCCAGGAGCTTATCAGGAACGTCGCTACAGTACATAAAGGATATTCTGTATTTGCCGGTGTGGGAGAAAGGACACGTGAAGGCAACGACCTCTACAACGAAATGAAAGAGTCCGGGGTATTGGAGCAAACAGCTCTCGTATTCGGCCAGATGAATGAAGTGCCGGGGGCTAGACTACGAGTCGCCCTAGCGGGGCTCACAATGACGGAATACTTCCGCGACAAAGAAGGCAAAGATGTGCTTCTGTTTATTGACAACATTTTTCGATTCACACAAGCGGGCTCCGAAGTGTCTGCCCTTCTCGGGCGTATGCCTTCTGCCGCCGGATATCAGCCGACGCTTGCAAATGAAATGGGTACGCTTCAGGAGCGCATCACTTCTACCAAGAAGGGCTCGGTGACGTCTGTACAAGCCATCTATGTGCCAGCGGATGATGTGACGGACCCTGCTCCAGCCACCACTTTTGCCCACCTTGATTCCACTATCGTTCTTTCTCGGGCTCTAACCGAGCTTGGAATATATCCTGCGGTGGATCCGCTAGATTCTATATCTACGGCTCTTGACCCGAATATCGTGGGAGAAGAGCACTATCAGGTGGCTCGTGAAGTGCAAAGAATCCTCCAGCGATACAAGGAGCTTCAGGATATCATCGCCATCCTTGGTATCGAAGAATTATCCGCTGATGATAAGCTTCTTGTAGAGCGCGCTCGCAAAATCCAGAAATTCCTCTCCCAGCCATTCTTCGTCGCAGAAGCTTTCACCGGCCGCCCCTGCAAATTCGTATCCCGCAAAGACACCGTGCGAAGCTTCAAAGAAATCATCGAAGGCAAGCACGACGACAAACCAGAAGGAGCGTTCTATCTCGTCGGCTCTATTGATGAAGTCAAGTAATAGCTACTAGTATCTAGACACTAGCGACTAGAATCTAATTCATGAAAATATCAATCCATTCTCTAGAAGGCACAATATACGAGGGTGATGCAGCTCAAATCACTCTGCCATCTTCTGATGGAGAAATCACGGTCTTGAAAAATCACATCCCACTCATCACCACCCTCAAATCCGGCTCGATCCGATTTTCTGATCAAAATATTCCTATCGTGGGCGGCTTCGCCGAAGTTACGAAGGATAAGGTGGTAGTGCTAGCGAATTAGCGTCCCTACAAATTTCTTATCACTCAGAAAATTCTCTATTTCCTCTAGCTTTTTGCCGTTTATGATGGCTACTTCAAGGCCGATTTTTTCTGCTTCGCGGCTTGCTACAGGATCAAAAGGCGAATTGAGCCCCGGATCCCACTTTTTAGGGATTATCCTCCTGAACTCCTTCCATATAATCCGCTCAATCCGCTTAGCATCAGCGTGTATCCGCGGATCCCTGTCATACACATAATCAATATTTGAAAGATTTATGAGCTTCTTTGTCTTAAATTTTTTGGCAAGCATTACCGCTCCCAGATCCGTGCTACTTCCCGGCTTTTCTGCTCCATAGATTGAGACCTGTGGCAGGTTTCTAAACAAAATCCTCACAAGCTCGGCATTCAAATTCAAAGCTCCGATACCTATCATATCCAGCTCTCTCGGCGATGGATTAGATATTTTCTTCGCAGCGTTTTGATAATTTCTCGCTGTCTTTCCTCCGCCCGTGATAATTATAAATTTTCTTCCTTTTCCTACGCCTTTTTCTATCATTTTTTTGAGAGATTTCAAAAAGGCCAGATCAATTTCATTCGGCACAATAAGCGACCCTCCGACGGATATCACAATTGGGGCTTTTCCATTTTTACCCTGCCCGCCATTGGCTGAAGCCGCAGGCGATGGCAGGCGGGCCTTATTTCTCAACATATAATCATTGTAGCAAAGTTTTGAGCTTCTCGCCACCTACCGCTCCTTCTCGTATAAGCTTCCATCTTCCCTTTTGATATTTGACTATGGTAGATGGTTTGCCCGATTTGGATTCACCCGCCACATACAAATCAATATTATCTCCGAAATACTTTTTGGCTTCCTTAATATTCCTCGCAGGCGGCTTTCCTTCTGGATTGGCGGATGGAGCCACGAGCGGGCCTGTCTTTGCTAGGAGTTTCAATAGATTTTTGTCCTTTGGTATTCGAAAAGCAATTGAATTGCTCCCGCGATGAATATATGGAAATTTTTTGGTTGGAAGTATTACTGTGACCTTGCCCGGCCAGATCTTTTTTAATTCCTTAGGGATTTCCCTTATACCAAATTTCTTGAGACCAGAAATTTTAGATGTAAGCACGATAAGTGGTTTTTTTGTGTTTCTGCCTTTCACTCCATAAATTCTTTCTACTGCCTTCTTTGAAAATGCGCTTCCAAGGATGCCATACAAAGTGTCTGTTGGAAATACAACAATACCTTCATTATTTATTGCAGAAATCGCTTTTTCTAAAGCAAACATCAATCCCAGTTCAAGGAGCCTCCGGTCTTGTATTCAGTAACACGAGTTTCAAAAAAGTTCTTTTCCTTACGTAAATCGATCGTTTCGCTCATCCATGGGAACGGATTTTCCACATTATAAACTTTCGCCAGATTTATCCTCTCCAAACGCCTATCAGCAACATACTTCACATACTGCGTTACCGCATCGGCATTGAGACCTAAAATACCCCGCGGCATACAATCTTTTGCATATGCCACTTCATATATGACCGCCTGCTTTATATTTTCTGTTATTGTGTTTTGCAACTCCTTTGTCCAGATGCCGGGATTTTCTTCAACGATAGTGTTTATAAGATCTGTGCCAAAAGCAAGATGAACGGACTCATCACGCAAAATAAAATTAAATTGCTCTGCCACTCCCACCATCTTGTTCTGTCGCATAAATGAGAGCATCATTACAAATCCTGCGTAAAAGAAAATTCCTTCCATAATGACATAAAACCCAACAAGGTCGTGGACAAATTTTTGGATGTTTTCCGAAGTATCAGTGTTAAAATTAGGATCCATAATGGACTTGGTCATATTTACAACAAACTCGTCCTTACCTTCAATCGTCGGAATTGTCTTGTACATGTTGTAAACATATTCCGGATCAAGACCTAAACTGTCACAGCAATAAATAAAAGTGTCTGTGTGAACTGCCTCCTCGTAAGCCTGGCGCAGGAGGTACTGCCGGCACTCTGGATTAGTAACATATTTGTATACAGTAAGAACAATATTGTTCGCGGTCAGGCTTTCTGCAGTAGAAAAAAATCCCATATTCCACAAAATCAGACGACGCTCATCCTCTGAAAGAATCTTATCGTTCTTCCATGTCTCGACATCTTTTTGCATATTTACCTCTTCCGGTACCCAGTTGTTGGCTATACCGTCCTTGTAGTGTTTGCGAGCCCAATGATATTTAATCGGCAGTATTTTGTTGGGATCGGTCTGACTCGCGTTCATTATTTTCTTTTCAACCATAGGAAAGTTTTAAGTTATGAGTTATGAGTTATGAGTTATGAGTTATGAGTTATGAGTTATGAGTTCAACCAGGATTATTCACACGATTCGCAGATCTTACCGTCTATTACAGTAATTTTTGGAGCTGATTTTGCCTCTTCTGCTACAGCGTTTTTTACCTCGGTAAGAATGTCCTGTGCCTTGATATCAACAGTGGTCTTTTCGATAGATGTAGCGCCAAGTGTGCGAAGATAATACGTTGATTTTAGACCCATTTTCCAAGCATTTATGTATGTATCAGAGATCTGCTTACCTGATTCGGTCTTCATAAAAAAATTGACGGACTGGCTTTGGTCTATCCACTTGCCCCTGTATGCAGCATGCTTAGCAACCCAATAAGAGTCTATCTCAAAAGCTTCTTTGTATTTCTGCCTTAACTTGTCAGGAATTTCAGAGATAGTAGAAAGGTTGCCATCATTTAATTTTATTTTTTCCAAAATAGCTGCCGTCCATAGTCCTATCTGCTTTAAGTCTTTAACTAAATGTTCGTTAACGACTGTAAATTCGCCGGAAAAATTGCTCTTTACATAAATATTTTTATAAATAGGTTCAATTGACGGCGTACAGCCTGAAATATTTGAAATTGTTGCTGTAGGCGCTATTGCCATAGTGTTGGAGTTGCGCATGCCGTTTGCCTTGATAGATGTTCTGACCTTTACCCAATCCATACGCGCATCTCTTTTAATATCAATTGGAATGCCGCGTTCCCTTTCTAATAAATCTAAAGTGTTGAGCGGAAGCAAATCCCTATCCCACTTAGAACCTTTGAATGAAGAGTAAGTTCCTTTTTCTTTGGCTATCTCACTTGATGTTAAGATCGCGTGATAAGAAACAAACTCCATAAGCTCATCGGAAAATCCAACCGCTTGCTCCGAATCAAAATTAAGATTCATTTCGTAAAAAACATCCTGAAGTCCCATAATGCCTAAGCCCACCGGCCTATGCTTCTTATTGGAATTCTCCGCCTCCTTGACCGGATAGAAACTAAGATCAATCACATTGTCAAGCATTCTCATTGCCTGCTTCACTGTCTTTTCCAAGAGAACCCAATTTATCACTCCGCCTCTAAGATGGCGAGGAAGATTAAGTGAGCCGATGTTGCAGACAGCTGTCTCCTCTCTTGAAGTGTTAAGAGTGATCTCAGTGCAAAGGTTTGAACAGTGCACTACTCCGACATGATCCTGTGGTGAACGGATATTGGCAGGATCTTTGAATGTGAGCCAGGGATGTCCTGTCTCAAAAAGCATCATAATCATTTTGCGCCACAAATCATTCGCTTTAAGCCGCTTAAATAGGCGGATCTTACCTTCGTTTGCCATTTTTTCGTAAGAAGTATATTTTTCTTCGAATGCCTTACCGTATATATGATGCAGTTCAGGCACTTCTTCCGGAGAAAAGAGTGTCCAATCCCCGCCCTCAATCACTCTTTTGATAAATAGGTCGGGGATCCAGTTCGCCGTATTGGTATCATGGGTCCTCCGCCTCTCGTCTCCGGTATTTTTGCGCAAATCAAGGAAGTCTTCAATGTCAGCGTGCCAGGTTTCAAGATAAACACAGGTAGCGCCTCGCCTTTTGCCCGAACGATTGATAGAAGCGGTCGTTGAGTCCACTATCTTAAGGAAAGGAATGACCCCTTGGCTGCCTACATTTATTGATTTTACCAGAGCGTTGGTTGCGCGGATGTCTGTCCAGTCATTAGCAACGCCTCCAGACCACTTAGAAAGCTGAGCGTTATCTCCAACAACCTTAAAAATATGGTGGAGATCGTCTTCGGCAGTAGAAAGAAAGCATGAGCTCATCTGCGGATGATATGTGCCTGAATGCAGGAGTGTAGGAGTAGAGGGCACATAAAGCATTCTGGATAAAGTATGATAAAAATCTATGGCAACTTGGTCTTTATCCTTTTCTGTAATCGCCATACCCATAGCTACACGCATCCAGAAATATTGAGGAGTTTCCAAAAATTTCTGATTGGAATCCTTTAAAAAATATCTGTCGTAAAGAACTTGCGCTCCCATGAATTCAAACAGTCTGTCGCGAGCAGTATCCATTTCAGAAGCGAGGCGATCTAGATCAAAATCCAAAAGACGCGGATCCAATCGCTTATCATTAACTCCGCGCTTTACAAGTTCAGAAAACCGCGACTTGTGTATCATTTGGAAATGTTTGCTCCATTCATCAACACCAATAACATCTTTATAAAGATCATTTATCAAAAATCTCGCAGCTATGTATGAGAACTGGGGATCTTTTTCAATATATGACTTGAGTGCCATAATTATTCCTTTATTGATGTCTGATGTGGAGATGCCGTCATAGAGAGTGAGTTTAGAAGCTTTTGTAATGCTCGAAACATTTTCTAAACATTCTTCGAATTCGCCACAAACATTTTTTACTGCGACCTCAATCTGAGAATTATCAAAGGCAACAATCTTACCACTCCTCTTTTTGACCTTGAGTTCAGCTCTGTCGATCAGCGCTAATGTCTCTTGCTGCTTCTTAAACCTCGCTTCAGCATGCTCTCCTCGATAAAGTATGTATGATTTTGCAACTTCAAAATCTCCTTTAGTTGCAATAGCTTTTTCAACCATATCTTGGATTGATTCAACATCAGGGATGCTATTTCCAAACCTTTCATTAGCATCCATTACCACAGAATCAGTAATAGCACCGAGCTCTTCGTAGCTTATTTCTGTCTCTGTTGCATTATATGCTTTTTCAATCGCTTTTTCTATTCGCACGCGATCAAACTCAACAATGGAACCACTTCTTTTTTTTACCAGCTCAATCGCCATAGATGTAAAAATAAATAAAAACAATAATTGACTTCGTGCTCTAATTTTACTCTAAAACTACAACAAAAAAAAGAGTAAAAAGGCAAAATATTCCACTGCGACACGAAAAAAAATACTTGCAAAGAGGCAATTTTCTCGCGGCGGAAAAAACCTTAGATTACGGGCGATTTAACACAGAGAGAATGAGCTTTGCGAGACGATCCGGGTTATGGCGAATTAAATTTCGCTTCAAAAGGTCGTTATTGTTTCGCTGAACGATTTTTTTATTTAAAAGGTCACCTCCGATGTAGATTTTTTTTCCTCTTAATCCTTTCGGAGGTTTCCTCACAGACACTGGAAACTCACCTTCTCTCGCGTAGCGATTCATCAGCTTCTTACCGGGAGTTTTGTTGTTAAAAATCACAAAATCAACACAGCATCCAATGAATTTCTCAACAACCCTGACAAAATCCAGAATTGTAAAGCTGTTTGTGTGTTCTTTCCGTTTCATTAGATTACAAACATAAAATTTTTTTGCCTTTGTTTTCTGCAACGCTTCTCTAATACCTTTCACTAAAAGATTCGGGATAATACTTGTGTAAAATTCTCCCGGACCAATAATCACAGCGTCAGCGTCAAGGATAACTTTGACTGCAGAGGGGTTTGCTCTTCCATTAGGACTTAAATAAATTTTACTCAAATCAGTTAAATAGGAAAGAAAAACATTTTTCTGTCCGATAATTTTTTTCCCACCCCGCAGTTCTGCGATAAGAGAAACTTTATCCAAAGTTGTTGGAATAACTTTTCCTTCGCATCGAAGAATTTCGGAAGTTTTTTCTACTGCGTCTCCAAAATTTCCCGTAACTTTCTCCAGTGCGGAAAGCAAAAGATTTCCGAAGCTATGTCCTTTGAGTGTACCGCTATCAAATCTGTAATTCATAAGTTCACGCATCAATTTGTCTGAAGTAGAGAGTGCTACCAAACACTGCCTAATGTCTCCTGGTGGAAGTACTCCTAATTCATCCCGCAAAATTCCAGTTGAGCCGCCGTCATCAGCCATGGATACGACGGCCGAAAGTTCCAGTGAATTTTTTTTTCGGTATTTCTTTAATCCGGACAAAACGGTAAACGTTCCAGTGCCTCCGCCAATCACTACGATTTTTAATTTGTTTTTGGAAATCATAAAATATTTTTCTGCGTTCAGCCTCTTGGATCAAATATTGACGATGCAAACTTTTCACCTGCAAGTATTTTTGCAATTTTCCAGCCGCCATAAATCGATGCCAAAATGCCGACGCCATTGCAGCCAAGATTGTAAATAAGTGTTTGATTTTTGGGCTCTGGCCCGATAATGCGCATTTTGGTCGGCGTATAGCACATCACCCCATGCCACTGGAATCTGTACTCCAAATCCTTCTTTTCAGCGTTTTTCAGAGTTTTTTTTGCGAATTTATCTATCTTTTGGCCCATTTCAGGAGAGAATTCAGCCCTTCTGTCATAATCCTGAGTTTGGCCAATCTCCTTCTCCGGCCCTCCAATACATATCAGATTGTGTATCTGTTTGTTCTCCATCTCAAAAGGTCTCCGTGTGATATAAAAATAGTCTTTTGTGCCATAAACATCCTTGTCCCCCTTTTGATCGTAATATCCAAGCGCCGTAGGTGGCTCCTTTAGCTCCTCAACGAATCCTGCCATATACCCTACATCACCGTTTATCATCTGGTGAAATTTTGTATCAATATCACCTCCAAAAAGATTTTTGATACTTAGTCTTTCAAAGCCATTGGTACAGAGAATTACTTTCTCAGCTGATGCACTGTACTTTTCTTCTGGAGAATTGTCTCTTCTCGCGGTTTCCAAAAAAAGCTTGGTGCTTTCTTTTTCGAGTTCAAGATTTTCTACAGACGTATGCTCAAAAAGGGCAAACCTACCTTTATACTTGGCAAGAAGATACCCAATCAACTCCTCACAGAGAAGCGCGCTGTTGACGCATCCCTTTCGCAGCGCTACTGCTGCCGCATAGCTGTGATCTTTTGTCTCAAGCAGAGACAAAATATCTGCGCGGGGTACAAGCTCATATAGATTTTTGAATTCACTAGGAATATTTTTTACTCCCTCAAAATCATTTGCGATGTAGACTGGATAGGTTTGAAGCCCGGCTTCACTTCTTATTGCATTATCTTTCAGCTCTTCGATGATATGATCGTGCTCGCGAAAGCCGTTGTATCCCACAAATGTTGAAAAAGGTGTCTCTAGATTTGCCTCCTCGAAAATTTCTTCAAGAAGAAGCCATGCCCCTCGCACATCACGCTCGGCAGCAGCAGCCTTTTCTAATCCATACTCAGAAACAAGATCAGAAAGTTCTCGTTCAAAATCTGCCACAATTTGTCCAGCATTATGTCCCGTTGCCCCGTGCGCCACTTTGTTGCCCTCAAGAATGATTACAGATTTGTTTGTGTACTTCAGCGTGAAGTATGCTGTCATCACCCCTGAGATGCCTGCGCCGACAATGATGATATCTGCCTTTACATTTTCGTTGATTATGTCTATCGGGCGCGTGGCTTTGAGTTGGTGGAGCCATGGCGAATTGTTGGCATTCATATGTACAGTATATCAGAAGCGCGAGCACCAGAAAACCCTTTATTTGTGGCTGTTTTTCATTGATTGACATAACCAGCGTTTCGTATTATAATTATCTTTAGAAGTGGACTCCCTGAAAAAGCCCATGTTCATCAAAACCAAAACCCAACAACAATACCCCCCAACAGTATGAAAGAAAACGGAAACGAAAAAGTTTGGAAGGTCAAAGGAATTAGCGCGCTTCGCGCCTGTTTTTTTACCTTCTTTCTCGGCGCCTTTGGTGCCTGCTACGTGCTCCACCAGTTTGGAGCCGTGAGCAAAAAGGAGTTCCTCCGGCATCTCTCCCCTGCCGCAAAGCAGGCGGTTGAGAAGGCCGAAGAGAAACTCAAAAAAGCGGGAGTCAGCATTCAAAGCTGGCTCAAAAGCGAAACGAGGGCAGAGCTCCTTGTCGAGCATGTGGATGAAAGATTCCTCGTGACGACGAAGCACAAAGTGTCAGCAAACACCCTAAACTGCTTTCTTGGCGGAGCTCTTCGTGGTAAAGGAGCGACATTCGCCAAGTGCGCAAAGAAAAACGGGATCTCCCCGGCTTTCCTCGCCGCAGTCGCCATCCATGAAAGTGGCAACGGGGATTCCCGAGCCGCCCGAGAACGGAGCAATCCATTCGGCATCATGGAGCGTGATGGTAAGACGCTCGTAAAATTCGCGAGCATCGACCGCGCGGTGGAACACACCGCCGAGCGACTCGCCCACTCAAAGCATTATGTGGGCGGGGGTAGGAAGACGATTGGAGCAATCCAAAAATCCTATTGCCCTGTCGGCGCCAGAAATGATCCGAAGAGCCTCAACAGACATTGGCTCAAACAGGTCGTTTTCTGGACGGGCGAAATTTGTCGCGTCGAACGGGAGTTTGCCACTAGTGAGAGCTCACCCACTCTCGCATCAAGGTAAGTTGTTCAAGGACCCGAAGGAGAAATCCTTCAAATGCAGGACATGGGTCCCCTGTCAGAGTGGCTCGCAGGAGCTTCTCATACTTTGCATATACTCGTATGCAATGAATCAAAAGACGAATAAGCGGGATGTCCCCGCCGAAAAATCTCGAGAGCAAACCAAAGAGCCCTGAGCGAACCACCACTCGTTCAGGGCTTTTCCATTTTCGAAAAAACTACATCGCCTCATTAATTTAGCAAGTAGATCAATTTTTTGGCAAACATGATTCGTGACTATTTTTAAGGCGTCCTGTCCAGGCAATATACCATAGCCTGAAGCAATCCAGAGCCTGCTGTGGTCTTAAAAGCGGTAACCGTCCACGCTGGAGCTGGCAAATTCGGAATAGGGTAACTGCTAATAATATCGAGGTAAGGAGTAGCTATGTGTCCTCCGCTTAAAACAAGGTCGCCCGTGTCGCATGAGGCCTCAAC
>DATDXX010000017.1:0-3346 GCA_036517135.1 Minisyncoccota bacterium
AAAATACAAATGCAAAAACAATAAGCGCGGCCACGACGAGCCATGTGGTGAGCAGAGTGTTCGTCACCACGAAGCTTCCTATATGAAATATCGGCTCTGCTTTGATTGAGATGTGCATAGATTAGTAGTGAGTAGAAAGTAGTGAGTAGACAGTAGAATTTGGAATTACGAAACAACTTTCCGAAAGAAACGTAGAAAGGCGCGACGGCGCCGTCCATAGGGAGATTTGAAGCTTCAAATCGACCGCGTTGCCGGAGGGGAAGCTGTTGAGCGGTGCCTCAAAACTTGCGCCGATGGAGTCGGTAATTATCCTCTGGAATGAAACTTTTTGTGGACATCGCGCAGGTGCTTGTCTGTGAGGTGCGTATATATCTGCGTAGTAGCGATATTGGAATGCCCCAAAAGCATTTGGACAGAGCGCAGGTCGGCGCCGTTGCGTAGCAGATCCGTCGCGAAGCAATGACGGATTACATGAGGCGTCACCTTTTTGCTGATGCCTGCTTTGATAGCATAATACTTCACAATTCTTTCTATGGAGCGACGAGTGAGGCCTTCATTTTCTTTTATTGCCTTCTCGTTGCCCACCTTTACGAAAAGCGCATCATCCATATCTTTGCGGAGCGAAAGATATTCTTTGATACATTTCTTGACTTCATCAGATAGAAATACCACGCGCACCTTGCCCCCTTTGCCCCGGATTGAAAGCTCATCGGAGCGCAGATCTATCTCTTGTGTAAGCGCACAAAGCTCCGAGACGCGCATGCCCGTAGAGAAAAACAATTCTAAAATCGCCTTGTCGCGAGCCCTTTTCTCCGGATTCTTCTCGCTATTTGGCGCATCAAATAGGCGCTTCAGCTCTTCGGGTGATATAAGATCGAGCGAGCGCTCGGGCACTTTGGCAAGCTCTATCGTCTCCGCTGGGAGCGACTTTATATTTCTCTTGGCAAGGTATTTGAGAAAAGCACGAAGAGCAATCAAATAATAATTCTGCGTCTTTTTCGCGAGCGTCGCCCCTGTCTGCTTGTTGTTGCCCGTGCTTTGCCGATTGAGCCACAAGCGATATTCACGAATCGTTTCTTCCGTGATTTTTTTTGGGTCTGTGAGCTTGGTGTGCGCCAAAAAAAGATTGAGATAGCGCTCGTAATTGGAAATAGTATTGAGCGCCCGGCCCTTTTCTATCTCGGTGTGCTCTAGGAATTGTCGCTTTAAATCATGGAGGTTCATTATGGGTTAATCATACCAAATATTGTGCGACACCGTGTTTAGATTGCGTATTTTCGGCTTTTGTGGTAATATTGCTCTGTGCTTACAAAGACGAAAAAAAGCAGGGTAATCAAAGAATTGCAGACCCACGAAGCCGACACCGGCTCTCCGGAGGTGCAAATCGGCATTTTAAGCAGGCGCATTGATGAGCTTGCTTCACATTTGAAAAGGCACAAGAAGGACAATCACTCTCGAAGAGGATTGCTCCAACTCGTGGCGGATAGGCAGAAGCATATGAAGTATCTTCAAAAGAAGGATGCCAAGCGATACACTGTCGTCTTGCGCAAGCTTGAATTGAAGAAGAAGTAGGCACAGCTTTTAGCTGCTAGCTGTTAGCTGTTGGGAATTTCATAAGATTTTAGAAATTTATTTTAATAATTTGTGCTAAAAGCTAGCAGCTTATAGCTAAAAACTATTTATATGGCAGTAATCAAACATAAGGAACAGCGGGTAGGGGTATTTATCGATACCCAGAATCTATATCACACAGCCAAAAACCTTTACCACGCAAGGGTAAATTTCGGCGCGGTGCTGAAAGACATCGTAGCAGGCAGGACTCTCATCCGCGCTATCGCATATGTGATAACGACGGAATCTGGAGACGAGAAGGCGTTCTTTGATGCGCTTACAAAGATAGGAATAGAGACGAAGACGAAAGACCTCCAGATATTTGCCGGCGGCTCTAAAAAAGCGGATTGGGATGTGGGCCTCGCCGTGGATGCTATCAAAATCGCTCCAAAGCTTGATGCCGTGATAATCGTGTCCGGCGATGGCGACTTTATTCCTCTCGTAGAATACCTCCGCACAAATATGGGATGCCAAGTGGAAGCGGCTTCCTTCGGCAAATCCACATCTATGAAGCTAAAAGAAGCGGTGGATGAATTTGTAGACCTTGACGAAAATCCAAGAAAGTATCTAATGGGTACGGGAAATTTCACATCTCGTCCTTCCCGCGGCAGAGCTCCTGCAAACAATAGCGACATAGATGCGATGCTCAAGGAAGAAGGCGAGGCGTTGTAGATTAGCCCTGTTTTGCCTGCGACTGATAATTTCGCCACATCTTTTTAAATACTTCGCTCATATTGTATGCGAGGGTCCTGTCGTGAATTTCTACTAGATAGAATGGATGCTGCCTTGTGACTATCATTATCAAATAATCTCCACCGACCCACACAGACGAACTGAAATTGATATCTGATGAAAACCTTACATCGCGATTTTCTTTTTGATATCGCTTCAAAGCCTCCCGCTCTGCTTCAGAATCATTGCCTATCTGATACATATTCACATCTTTACTGAAAGGCTGCTGCCAGTACCAATCATTAAATTTTCTATACACCTTAATAAAAGTGGTATCCTGAATACCCCACCATGTCTGATCCGCTTCCACGACACTTTTCTGCCACTTCTCTATATTTTCATACAGAAAATTCTCAACATCGTTTTCTTCCACAAATCTGATTTTAGGGACAGGGTATTCGCTTTTGGCAGTTATTACACTTAGCTCATCAATCGCTTGTTTCACAAGCTCCTCCTTTTCCTTTAGCTCGCGCATCGGCCTCTTAATTATCTGTTCGAGACTTGAAGTGGGAAGTGGACTAAAATAGGCAATTTTGTCACTTATATCTTCAGTAATTATACCTTTAGCTATGAGGCTTTTGGCTATGTTGTATATCGTCGCTCTGTTTATTTTTGTTTGTTTGGATAGGGCAGTTGGGGTAGTTTTTCCACTCTTCAACAAAGCTAAATACACCTCCATTTCCTTATCATTAAGCCCCAACTGCCTCAAAGTATCGTTTATAGCCATATTTATAAGGATATATTGTTGTCAGCCTATTGTCAACATTTGTCTGACATAGATTGACAATACTTGTATTAGGCAGTATAATATTCGCAGAGTCAAGGGTAGTAAGTAGCTTACCGCCTTTGAAATTGAACATTTACAATCAAAAATATGAGCAAACCTAAAATCACAGTAGTTGAGGACAGCTCGGAGCATCGGGACAATTGGAGTAAAGTCCTCTCGCTTCTGGCGGATGAATTCGACTCCCAAGTTTTGCCGGCACTCCCAGAGGACTATGGC
>DATDXX010000018.1:0-16782 GCA_036517135.1 Minisyncoccota bacterium
TTATGGAGTGTCTAAATTACGAAACACCAAGAGAATCATTCAAAAAAGAAATATTAAAAACAAAAAAACCGCTTGTCCGTGGTATTATGCAAAGTGAGAAATTATTAGTTTGAGTGTTCGGATTCGGGGGTATGGGTAGGAACAACATAAGAGTCTCATCATATAATTTTTCCTTTTGTTGTCAAATCTTGTATAATCTCCGCATGTATTTAAAGTCTTTGGAATTGAGCGGATTCAAGTCATTTGCTAAGAAAAGCGCTCTTGAATTCAAGACGCCTATCACGGCTATTGTGGGGCCCAACGGCTCCGGTAAGAGCAATGTGGCAGAAGCGTTTCGATTTGTCTTGGGAGAGCAATCGCTAAAGAGTATGCGAGGAAAGCGGGGCGAGGACCTTATTTTCAATGGCTCCACCGATGTCGGAAGGGCGAATCGTGCGGGAGTGAAGCTTGTTTTTGATAATCGCCTGCCTGTCGGCAAGGCAGGCAAAAAGCTTTTAAATATTGATTTTGACGAAGTGTCTTTGGAGCGGGTGGTATATCGAGATGGCACAAATGAATACTTGGTGAACGGGAGCAAGGTGCGGCTCAAGGATATCCTGGAGCTTCTGGCGCAGGCGCATATCGGCTCGTCGGGGCATCACATCATCTCCCAAGGCGAAGCAGACAGGATTTTGCATGCCAATCCGAAAGAAAGGAGGGACATGATAGAAGATGCTCTCGGGATAAAGGTCTATCAATACAAAAAGGAAGAAAGTGAAAGGAAGCTTCTAAAGACACAAGAAAATATCAAGCAAGTGGAATCGCTCCGCCGCGAGATAGCTCCACATTTGAAATTCCTCAAGAAGCAAATGGAGAAGATAGAAAAGGCAAAAGCGGTCAAAGATGAGCTCGTAGCACTAGCCAAGGAATATTTCAAGCGGGAAGAAACATATGTCAAGAAAACGAAATTGGAAGTAGAGGAAGCTTTACACGCACCGGAACGAGAAATGAAAGAGCTTGAAGAGGGGCTTTTAGAGGCGAAAAGAATGGTAGAGGCGGGGCTCAAGGATGCCGACTTGCCGCCCGAGATTTTGACTATAGAAAAGAAACTCTCCGACACAAGGAATAAAAAGGATAATGCTTTACGGGAGGCAGGCAAGCTTGAGGGAGAGATTTCTTATATCAAAAAGGCGATAGAAAAGGAAGAAAAAAGCTTGGCGGAGGCCGGCAGCCAAATGGTGGCCCTGCGAGAAGTGGAGACGCTCGCGAACGACGCCCAAATTATCTTTGAAGAAAGTGACAGGGAGTCCACTCTTGATGCGCTTAAAAGCGCTTTTGGCAAGATTCGCGAGATGTTTTCTAAATTCATAAAAAAACACAAAGAAAGCGCATCGTCTGGCACAATGGATGAATTGAAAGAAGAGCTTCGCGAGCTCGATAGAAAGAAAAAATCGTTTGATGCGGACCTGTCGGAGGCCAAAGAAGGCGAAAGGAAGCTACTTTCGGACTATGAATCCAAACGCAAAGAATTTGAAAAAGCTAAAGATGAAACGAGGGAGGCGGAGAAGGAAATATTCAAAATAATCGCGAGGCAGAATGAGGTGAGGGCGAATCTGGACAAGCTTAAGGTTCGCGAGAGGGAAGTGCATGGAGATGAAAAGGCGCTCGGGATTGAAATGAGGGAGGTGAGCGCCTTAGCAGGTATTGATGCACTTCATTTCAAAGATGTTCGCTTAGAAGAGGGTTATGAAGAAAGAAATATCCAGCACGATAGGAAAAAACACTTGGAGCGCTTGAAAATCCGCCTGGAGGAGACGGGAGTATCCGGCGGAGACGACATCGTAAAGGAGCATAAAGAGACAGAAGAGCGCGACTTGTTTTTCGCCAAGGAGCTCGTGGATTTGGGGAAGGCGTCGGAAGATCTCCGGAATCTCATCGAAGAGCTGGAGGAAAGGCTTAATGCGGAATTTCGGGAAGGTGTGGTAAAAATCAACACATCATTCAAAGAATTTTTCGCTCTGATGTTTGGTGGAGGCAATGCAGGGCTGAAGATAAGTAAAGAAATAAAGAAAAAAAGAATGGCAGAGGAAGGAGATATGGAGGAAATAGAGGAAGAAGAACCGGAAGAGGGAATAGATATAGAAGTGTCTCTGCCGCACAAAAAGATAAAGGGCTTAATGATGCTCTCGGGCGGAGAGCGGGCGCTGACATCTATCGCTCTACTTTTTGCCATCACCCAAGTCAACCCTCCGCCGTTTGTCATTCTTGACGAGACGGACGCGGCTCTGGATGAAGCCAACAGCCGCAAATATGGCGATATGGTAGAGAATCTTTCCAAGCATTCCCAATTGATTTTAATAACGCACAATAGAGAGACGATGTCGCGCGCAGGAGTTCTTTATGGCATCACTATGGGCAAAGACGCCATTTCTAAATTACTTTCAATTTCTTTTGCAGATGCGGTGGAGGTGGCGAAATAATTTTGACTAGAAAGTAATCTTCTGCTAGAGTACTTCAATGCTTAAAATCAGATTACAGAGAACAGGCAGAAAGCACGAGCCGACATTTCGGCTCGTCTTGACCGATTCCAAAAACAGCGCCAAGACGGGGAAATTCCTAGAAATCCTCGGCTCGCATGATTTTAGGAACGATAATACAGATATAAAAAAAGAACGCGTGCTCCATTGGATGAAGCATGGAGTGAAGCCAAGCCCTACAGTCCATAATCTTTTGATAACTCATAAGGTCATAGAAGGCAAGAAAATCAACGTTTTACCGAGACGAACTCCTAAGGAGAAGCTTGTGAGCAAATAAGCTAGTGAGCTTGTCAGAAATTTAACTTCTCCTGCGCTACGACCAGCTAACAAGCTTATCGCTTCTTTGACTGGTATTTTTTATTATCCGGTGGTATGCTTTTTGCAGGCAGATTTAATTGCTGCTATAAATTTACAAACTAAATATTCTGTATGAATGAAAAAGATGCGCAGTTTCTTGACTATGTGGTAAAGGCGCTCGTGGATAATCCAAGCGCGGTCGTTATCGGAAGAACAGTTGATGAGATGGGTGTGCTTCTCTCTCTTTCTGTTGATCCGGCAGATATGGGTAAAGTGATAGGCCGCCAGGGCAACACAGCTAAGGCGATCCGAACACTTCTCAGAGTTGTTGGTATGAAGAACAATGCTCGAGTGAATCTGAAGATTAATGAACCGGAAGGTGGAGACAGAGGAGCAAGAGGAGAAAGAGAGAGTAGCGTAAGCACGGCAAGTGCTTCAATGAAGACGGTGGACGAAGCGATGGAAGACTTGAGGATATAGCTTTTAGCTATTAGCTTCTAGTTTTTAGAACACAAATCCGCCGCAAGGCGGATTTGTGTTCTTCTTGCTTTTACTTTGTTTTTTATTAAGCTAACAGCTAACAGCTAACAGCTCTAAGCTAAAAGCTGTTTTCCATGCATTTTCATGTCATCACATTGTTTCCGGAACTTGTGCACTCGTACTTAAGCGAGTCTATTTTAGCGCGGGCTATAAAAGAGAAAAAGATCTCTGTGGCTTTCTACAATCCTCGTGATTACACAAAAGCCACCAAATCGCAGAAAGGTAAAGCGAAGCCGTATCTGCGTGTGGATGATAAGCCGTATGGAGGCGGTCCGGGGATGGTGATACAAGCAGAGCCAATAATCAAAGCAATAGAAAAGGCGCGCAAAAAAGCCGGTAAGAAAAAGACAATGATAATTTTCTTTTCTCCAAGCGGCAAAAAATTCGATACAAAATATGCAAAAACATCAGCGAAAAAATATACGGACATAATTCTGATTTGTGGGCGGTACGAAGGCGTAGATGCGAGAGTCAAAAAGATATTCAAGGCAGAAGATTTGTCTGTCGGTGATTATGTGCTCACGGGAGGAGAAATCCCGGCGATGATTTTGATTGATTCAATTTCCCGACAGATAGAAGGCGTCTTGGGCAATTTCTCATCACGCGAAGAAGAGCGCATTGCGTCAAAAGACGCCTACACCCGCCCCGAAATCTTGAAACACAAAGGCCGCTCCTACCGCGTTCCTAAAGTGCTTCTTTCAGGGGATCACAAAAAGATCCAGGAGTGGAGAGGTAAAAAATAGATGCCACAACATAGTTATCCACAGGGTGTCAAGGTTGACGAGATTGGGAAGAGGAGTATAATCACGCGATACTTGCAAGATTGTGTTACTCCTTACGCAAGAAAATTTAATAAGTTTTTAAAATAATCTTGCTCATAATAGCAATAGTAAGAAATTAAAATTTCAGAACACCTTTATAAAGGAGAAGGTGTTGTGCAATTTTGTCTCTATTTTTGTTTTTTGAGTGCAAATTTTCTATGACCACTGCTTCAAAAGAAGCTCGCAAGAAAGAAACGCAGGGTGAGCCAAGATCTGTCTCCTCGCTGGGACTCTCGGCCAATACAAAAAATAAAAAATATTTCAGTCTTTTCAAAGAGCCGTTGGCGCCCTTGCCTAATCTTGTAGAGGGTCAGCTACATTCTTACAATTGGCTTCTTTTAAAAGGACTAAAAGAGGTTTTTGATGAATTTGGAAGCTTGTCGGATTATTCAGGTAAGAAATTTGAATTTTCATTCGGCAAGTTTGAACTCGGAACATCAAAATATAACGAACGCTATGCAAAAGAAAACAAGATAAACTTTGAGGCGCCGCTAAAGATGATGGTAAGGCTCAAGAATAAAGTTATCTCAAGTGAAAAGGAGCAGGAAATTTTTATTGCCGATTTTCCATTAATGACTGAGCGCGGCACTTTTATAATAAATGGCATTGAAAGAGTGATAGTTCCACAGCTAGCGCGCTCTTTCGGAGTGTTTTTTACTCAAAGCGATACTAAGGCACAGAATTATTTTGGCGCTAAAATAATTCCCGCAAGAGGCGTTTGGATTGAAATTGAAACCGAATCAGACGGTGCTATCTTTGTACGCATTGACAGAAAGCGCAAATTCCCAATATCGCTTTTACTTCGAGTTTTGGGAGCAAAAACTAACGAGGATGTCGAGAAGCTTTTTAAGGATAAGCCCCAGACAAAAAGACATATTGAGGCGACTTTTGCCAAAGATCATACTAAGACATTGGAAGAAGCCAATATTGAGATATACAAACGACTTCGCGATGGCGAAATGGCAACTGCTGAAAATGCCCGTGAGTTCGTAAAGGGCATATTTAGCGAGGAGCGCTACGATATATCAAAAGTCGGCCGCCACCGATTCAATAAAAGATTCAGTAAATCAATGGATGAAAAAGAACTCTTGCGTAAGGTTATTTCTCTTGATGATATAGCAACTGTCATTGTGCATTTAGCGGATCTTAATGCCAATCCTGAAAGCGGTGCTGACGACATTGATCATTTAGGTTCGAGGAGAGTGCGCTACATAGGGGAGCTCCTTCAGCAGAAGATTCGCGTAGGCATGGCGCAGATAAAAAAGAATATTCAAAACAGGATGTCAACAATTGATACTGACGCAACTCTTCCAATCCAGTTTATTTCACCTCGCCCTCTGCAAGCGCGGATCAAGGAATTTTTTAATACCAATCAGTTGTCGCAATTCATGCAGCAGGAAAATGTCTTAACAGAACTTGAACATCTGCGCAGAGTTTCATCTCTCGGTCCCGGCGGGCTTACCCGTGAGAGGGCAAGTTTTGAGGTGCGCGATGTGCACCCATCACATTATGGTCGCATCTGTCCGATTCATACTCCTGAAGGCCAGAACATCGGTCTCGTTCTCCAGCTTTCTTCTTATGCACGAGTTAATTCATTCGGAATGATAGAGGCTCCTTATGCAAAAGTAAAAAATGGCAAAGTTACAAAAGAAATATTGTATTTGAATGCGCTTGAAGAAGAGGGTTATAAAATTGCCCATGCAGCAACGCCTACAGATAAAGAAGGGCGTATTTTAGGAGATGATGTCGAAGTACGCATCAAAGGACAGCCAACTATGGTGGAAAGGAATGAAGTAGAATTTATTGATGTTGCTACAAACGAAGCGTTTTCAATTGCAACATCAATGATTCCGTTCTTAAATCATGACGAAGCGAACCGTGCTCTTATGGCATCAAATATGCAAAAACAAGCGACGCCATGCGTGATTCCAGAAGCGCCTCTTGTTGCAACTGGCATTGAAGAAAAAGCGGCTCGCGACACTAAACGCGTCATTATTGCGCAGGAGGACGGCACTATAACCTCAGTAGATGCCAAACACATAAAGTTAAAAAACAGCAAAGGAAAGGAAATGGAATTCTCGCTTGCCCAGTTTGATCGAACCAACCAGTTCACTTCTTTTCATCAACGACCACAAGTAAGCGTTGGAGACAAGGTAAAGAGTGGTGATATTCTTGCAGACGCCTCAACTACTGTAAATGGTGAGATGGCTATTGGACAGAACGTATTGGTCGCTTTCATGACATGGGCGGGTCAAAATTACGAAGACGCAATCGTACTTTCCGAACGTCTAGTCAAAGAAAGCAAATTTACCTCTATTCATATAGAAGAATTTGTTGTCAACGTTCGCGATACAAAACTTGGTCCGGAGGTTACAACGCCAGATATACCAAATGTAGGCGAAATAAAATTAAAAAATCTTGATGAAGAAGGAATCGTCCGCATCGGCGCAGAAGTTCGCCCTGGAGATATTCTTGTAGGTAAAATTACTCCAAAAGGTGAAACACAGTTAACCCCAGAAGAAAGGCTTCTACGCTCCATTTTTGGAGAAAAGTCTCGTGATGTAAAAGACAGCTCAAAGAGAATGGAAAATGGCAAACGAGGACGAATCATAAACATAAAGATTTTTTCACGAGAAAAAGGTGACAAGCTTGAAAGTGGTATCATTAAGAGGATCCACATTGAAGTAGCGCAGCTTAGAAACGTTTCTGTCGGCGACAAGCTTGCGGGAAGGCACGGTAATAAAGGAGTGATATCAATAGTTCTTCCTGAAGAAGATATGCCTTATATGGCCGACGGCACTCCTGTTGATGTCGTTCTTACTCCTTTAGGAGTGCCGAGCCGTATGAATTTAGGACAGATTCTTGAAATTCATCTTGGACTTGCCGCATATACTTTGAACTATCAAGCAATCGTGCCTCCATTTATTGGTGCTTCAGGAAGTGAAATAAAAAGTGAGTTGGAAAAAGCGGGCTTTAAATCAGACGGCAAAACGACTCTATATGACGGTCGGACAGGAGACTCTTTCAAACAGGAAATTGCCATAGGTTATATGTACATTTTGAAGCTTCATCACATGGTGGAGGATAAGATACATATGAGGTCAATCGGCCCATACTCACTCATCACACAGCAGCCGCTCGGTGGAAAAGCGCAAGGTGGAGGGCAAAGATTTGGTGAAATGGAAGTCTGGGCGCTTCTGGGACACGGCGCAGCATACATGCTACGTGAAATGCTTACTGTTAAGTCAGATGACATCAGCGGTCGCTCCGCGACATTTGATGCGATTGTCAGAGGTGAAAAAATAGAACAGACAAATTCACCAGCGTCTTTTAATGTGCTCCTTGCAAACTTACGGGGCCTTTCACTTGATGTTTCTTTACAAAGATCGGACGAAGAATTAGAAGAAAGAAAAAGCTTCTCTTAGATTTCTACCATTTATCATTTTTGTCATTAATTTTTAGTTTTATGTTTAAGAAAAGAGAATCAAAAAAGTTTGACTATATCTCACTTAAAATCGCATCTCCTGAGAGGATTCGTGCGTGGTCTTTCGGCGAGGTCACCAAGCCGGAAACAATGAACTACCGCACGCAAAGAAGCGAGAAAAATGGCCTTTTTGATGAAAAAATTTTCGGCCCGGACCGTGATTACGAATGTTATTGTGGCAAATACAGGGGTATCAGATACAAGGGCATAATCTGTGAAAAATGCGGCGTTGAGATAACGAGATCAATAGTTCGGCGAGAGCGAATGGGTCATATTGAGCTTTCAACTCCAGTTGCTCATATATGGTTTTTACGTAATATTCCTTCGAGGATAAGCTTAATTCTGGGTATTCCATCTGCGGATGTAGAAAAAGTAGTTTATTTTGCTGGGTATCTAATCACTAAAGTAAACGAGGAAGAAAAAGACCGAGTGCTCCGCGACCTAGATTCTGAATTCAAAGCAAAAATAAAAAACGTTTCCGACGAAAAAACCAAAGAGGCGATACGCGAACTTTTAGTTTCAACAAAAAATGAGATTGAGAAAGTAAAGGTTGGTAAAGTGTTGGACGAGGTTCATTATCACAAGTTCGCCCTCAAATATGGAACAGTTTTTGAAGCTTCAATTGGCGCAGAAGCTGTCTATCAGATTTTTAAAAACCTTGATCTTAACAAGATTTCCAAAGGACTTGAGTCTTCGCTTGAAAAGGTTAATGCGCAAGAAAGAGAAAAGATAAACAAGCGTCTCGGTGTCATTAAAAACATGATTGCCGCAGATATACGGCCAGAATGGATGTTTTTGACGGCGTTGCCGGTTATTCCCGCGGCTCTTCGACCAATGGTTGCTCTTGATGGAGGACGTCATGCCACAAGTGATGTGAATGATTTGTACCGAAGAGTAATAAACCGCAATAACCGCTTAAAAAAACTTAAAGAAATAAATGCGCCCGAAGTAATTTTGAGAAACGAAAAAAGAATCCTTCAAGAGGCAGTAGATGCACTCATTGACAGTTCACAGAGGCACGGCAATGCAGCTTACGCTGGCATCGGTGCAGCGCAAAGGAGAGTTCTTAAGTCCCTTTCTGATAATCTCAAAGGCAAGCGAGGCCTTTTTCGTCAGAATCTTTTAGGCAAACGCGTCGACTATTCTGGACGGTCTGTAATCGTCGTTGGGCCAGAGTTAAATCTTAATGAATGCGGTCTGCCGAAACATATGGCGCTCGAAATGTTCCGTCCGTTTGTAATTGCGCAAATTCTAAAACAGGAACTCGCTTACAATATTCGTGGAGCAAGCCGTCTTATTGAAGAGGGAATTCCCGAGGTATGGGCAATTCTTGAGGATGTAATAAAAGAAAAATATGTGATTCTAAATCGTGCCCCAACACTTCATCGTCTTGGTATTCAGGCTTTCAAGCCGGTATTAATCGAGGGAAGCGCAATTCGTGTCCATCCACTGGTGTGTAGTGCTTTCAACGCTGATTTCGATGGTGATACTATGGCTGTGCATATTCCGCTTTCAGATGAAGCACAGAGTGAAGCAAAAAATATAATGTCTGCCGACAAAAATATCTTGAAACCGGGAAGCGGAAATTTGATTGCTTCAGTTGATAAGCTTGACATTGTACTCGGCTGTTTTTGGATGACCTCAATCTTGCCTGGGGTACAGGGCGAGGGTAAATATTTTGAATCATTTGCGAGCGCAATTGCTGCGCTTAATTTTCGCGATGTCACCTATCGCGCAAAAATTCTTGTGATAGCGCCTGATGCACCGAAATTCAAAGAATTCAAAGGTAAATACTTTGAGACAACATGTGGCAGAATTCTTTTCAATGAATTATTGCCTGATGATTATCCATTCATCAATAAGGAAATAGACAAAAAAACTATGGCAGCGCTTATGAATGATCTTATGGTGCGCTATGGAATAGATAACTTGCCGCCGATCCTTGATAAAATAAAAAAATTCGGATTCAAGTATGTCACTGTTTCTGGAGTGACCTGGGGTATAGACGATATCCAGGTACCTCTTGGTAAGGGAGAAATAATAAAGGAAGCAAAGAAAAGATCAGACGGAGTTATTGAACAATACAACGACGGTCTGCTTTCAGAGGATGAAAGAATTCGTAAAAACATAGAGATCTGGCACGAAGTAAAAAGCAAAGTGGAAAAAATAGTTCTTGAAAATCTCGATAAGGAGGGTTCAGTTTACAATATGTGGCGCTCTGGTGCGAGAGGATCTGCTGCCCAGATAACACAGATGGCAGGAATGAAAGGATTGATCCAAAATGCCTCTGGAGAAACAATTGAATTACCTATTCTTTCTTCTACGAAGGAAGGATTTAATCCTATTGAATATTTCATCAACACTCACGGTTCGCGAAAAGGATTGGCTGATACCGCGCTTAATACCGCAAAGGCAGGATATTTGACTCGACGACTTTTCGTAGCAGCCCAGGATGTTCTCATTGCAGAAAATGATTGCGGAACAAAGGAAGGAATAAGATTAAAAAAAGAAACAGCATCGGGTATGGAAACCCCTCTTTCAAAAAGTATCAAAGGAAGAGTGTTGGCCGGTGATGTAATTGATGATAAAAGTAAAGTATTATTTGAGAAAAGTCATCTTCTTTCTGATGCAGATGCAGAGATTATCGAAAAGGCAGGCATAGGCGAGGTATTTGTCCGTTCTCCACTTGCCTGCAAGACTAGAGATGGAATTTGCGCAATATGTTATGGCACCGATCTAGGTAAAAATCGTCTTATTGATATTGGCGAGGCGGTTGGAACGGTAGCGGCGCAAGCCATCGGTGAGCCGGGTACCCAGCTCACAATGCGAACTTTTCACGGGGGCGGAGCCGCATCTGTAGGCGGTGATATAACTCAAGGTTTGCCTCGTGTGGAAGAAGTATTTGAAAAAAGAAAGCCTAAAACCCCTTCAGTTATTGCTCACGATACGGGAATAATTTCTGACATTAAGGATACCGGCAAAGAAAAAATCATTACCATCTTGCCAGACGCAGGTGAAAAACCTATATCAAAAAAAGTTTCAAAGAAAGACAGCAACGAATACATTGTGCCTCGTATCCGCGTGCCTTTGGTCAAGATTGGAGATAAAGTTGCCAGAGGAGATGTTATTACTGACGGTTCAGCTGATATTGACGAGCTGTTCAAATATGCAGGCAAGCAAAAAGCAGAAGAATATATTATTTCAGAAATCAAGAAACTTTATGAACTTCAAGGCGAGCCAGTTTCAAGAAAGCATATAGAAATTATAGTTCGCCAGATGTTTTCTCGCGTCAAAATAAAAAATTCCGGAGACACAGGTTTGATTTATGGTGATTTGGTGGAAATATCCGAGTTTGAAGACGAGAACGAGAAAGCTCGAAAAGCAAAGAAAGAAGAAGCGAAAGGTGATTCTGTTGTGTTAGGGATTACAGACGTGTCACTTTCCAGAAAAAGTTTTCTTTCCGCGGCATCATTTCAACATACGACAAGAGTGCTAATCCAGGCATCAGTCGAGGGAGCAAAGGACAAACTAAAGGGTCTTATGGAAAATGTCATTCTTGGACGTCTTATTCCTGCTGGATCAGGATTTAAAGGAAGTAGCAAATCAGACATGGTGGAAAAAGTAAGAGCACAAGCGGCAAGCGAATACAGAGAAGAATTCAGGGGATAGGCGTCTAAAATTGAATATCGATTTATAAACATCATTATAAATTGAATTACACTAATAGTGTCCTCTACTGCACAAAAAATAAAAGAACGCTTAACCATTGCCGATGTCGTAGGGTCTTATATTGATTTGGAAAAAGCAGGGGCGAACTTCAAAGCAAAATGCCCCTTCCATAGCGAAAAAACTCCTTCTTTTTTTGTTTCGCCGGATCGAAACAGTTTCTATTGTTTTGGCTGTGGCGCGAAAGGGGACATTTTCACTTTTGTTGAGGATTTTGAAGGAGTTGATTTTGTTACCGCGCTTAAGATTCTTGCAGATAGAGCAGGAATTATTATAGAGCAGTTTACAAAAACAAACGAAGGCGGACGGGAGCTTTTTGATGTCATAGAAGAAGCAACTAAATTTTTCCAAACGAAGCTAAAAGAGGAGAGTGAGGCGCTGTTATATCTGAAGCAAAGATCGCTTGCAATAGAGATGGTAAAAGAATGGCGCATTGGTTTTGCACCGAATGAATGGCGCTCTCTTAAAACCCATCTAAAAGAAAATGGATTTAAGGACAAGGAAATGTTTGATGCGGGGCTTATAAAGGAGAATGAAAAAGGTGGAGAATCATATGATCGTTTCCGCGCGCGTATTATGTTTCCTATCTTTGATACTGCAGGGAGAATAATTGCATTTTCTGGGCGAGTTTTAAGTACTGACGAAGAGCCGAAATATTTGAACAGTCCTGACACGCCGCTTTTTGACAAGTCGAAGACGCTTTATGGATATCATGCGGCAAAAAAAGCTATGCGGGAAAAAGGTTTTGCAATTCTTGTTGAAGGTCAGATGGATCTTTTAATGTCCCACCAAGCAGGACTTGATAACACTGTGGCTTCATCAGGAACTGCATTAACCTCGCACCAACTTACGATCTTAAAGCGACTTGTTCCTACTCTAATAATTGCCTACGATGCGGATAATGCCGGCAAAAATGCCACATTCCGCGCCTGGAAATTGGCACTTGCAACTGGCTTTGAGGTAAAAGTTGTGCTGATGCCTAGTGGCCTTGATCCGGCCGATGCTGTAGCAAAAGATCCTCTAATATGGAAAAGCGCTATAGAGAATGCAAAGCATGTCGTCGATTATTTCATTGAAGTAATGAAAGAAGACGAAAATGTAATTTCGGCAGATAAAGTGCTCAAAGAAAAAATACTTCCTTTGATCAAGTCTATTGAAAGCGCGATAACGCAGTCCAGATTTATTCAAAAGCTTGGCTATATTTCTGGTCTTTCAGAAAATGCACTATTGGAAGAACTTGCGAAAGTTTCAACAGAAGAAGTCATAAACGCTGTTTCTTCGCCATTGGTAAAAATCAATTCAGGCATACAGGCACGAGCAATGGGGTTTCTTATCTGGCTTCGGTCTATAGGTAACGGCTATGCAGAAGTGTTTGAGCAAAAGTTGTCCGCTATTATTCCTGATTTGAAATCTCAGATACCGACAAGTCACGATTTTCTGAGCCCACTTCTTTTTGAAATGGAAGTGCATTACGGAGAAAGCGCAGACCTTGTTTCAATCGGTAATGAATTACTGCTTCACTTTGAAGAGGAGATACTAAAAAATAAATTTGCAAAAGCGATGGGAGATTTAAAAAAAGCCGAGGCCTTGAATGATTCGAATAGAGTAGTTATTGAGCTTACCTCTTGCCACGAGATCTCCCAGGAGCTTTCGAGTCTTCCAAAAAAATATGCAGTTTTCAAACCATAACTTTCTTTTTGTTTAATCTCTTGTTAGAATGATATGAAAACTAAAAAATCTAAAAATAAATCTAGAATGAAAAAGCCTAAAAAGCTGACGAGAAAACGTATGTCAAAAAAAATGCATTTGAAAAAGAAAGCTTCTAAAAAGATGCAAAAGAAAGTTTGGAAATCTTCCGGTAAAAAACTGCTCACCAAAAAAGAAGATATGGAGCGCAAGCTTCAGTCACTTCAGTCTAGAGGCAAGAATCGGGGTTTTGTGACATATGATGAGATTTTAAAAGAATTTCCTACCATAGAGGATGACGTGACGTTTTTGGATTCTCTTTATGAGCGCCTTCATGCTTCCGGTATAGATATTCTTGAGGGAGGCGGGCTTCTTGAAATACGCTCAGATGAAGACGAATTCTTAAAAAAATACGGCTATGGAGGCAAGAGTGAAGGCCATGATTCAATACAGATGTATCTTAAGGAGATCGGCCAGTATCCTTTGATCCATGCGACGGAAGAAAAGGATCTTGCCAAGCGCATACAGCTTGGAGACGAGGACGCAAAAAATCTTTTAGCAAAAGCGAATCTGCGTCTTGTAGTTTCAATTGCTAAAAAGTATGTCGGAAGAAGTCCTGATTTGACGCTTCTTGATCTGATACAAGAAGGGAACCTGGGCCTTTTTAAGGCGGTGGACAAATTTGACTGGACCAAGGGCTACAAATTTTCTACGTATGCTACATGGTGGATTCGTCAGTCCATCACGCGTGCGCTTGCAGATCAATCTCGCACAATCCGTGTACCCGTTCATATGGTAGAAACTATCGCTAAATACAAGCAGGTGGTACGAAGACTTAGCCAGGATTTAGGGCGTGATCCTTTGCCTGAAGAAATTGCTGTTGAAATGGGTCTTGAAGTAGAAAAGGTCTATCAGATAGAAAAAATTGACCAGGCAACAGTCTCCTTGGATACGCCGGTAGGAGATGAGGGTGATGACAAGACCACATTCGGAGATTTTATTGCCGATGAAAAAATTCCTTCGCCTGATCATGAAACATCGCAGAAAATTTTAGCCGATCAGGTGAGAGAAATCCTCCACGATCTTTCCGAAAAGGAACGCAGAATCCTAGAAATGCGGCACGGATTGATTGACGGTATACAGCATACATTAGAGGAGGTGGGTAAGATGTTTGGTGTTACACGAGAGCGTATTCGACAGATTGAAGCCAAAGCTCTGGATAAGATAAGAAACCACGAAAGAGTGGCGCGGCTCAGGAACTACTAGTAATTACTTCAAGCCCCGTTCTGCGGGGCTTTTGTTATAATGCCTTAATGCCTACAAATAAGGTTTTTGTTGACAAATACAAACAACTGAATGCTAAGCAGAGGGAGGCGGTGGATAGCGTTTATGGGCCGGTGATGGTCGTTGCGGGGCCGGGGACGGGGAAGACCACAGTGCTCACCCTGCGGATTGCTAATATTCTTGCCAAGACGGATGCAAAGCCGGAAGAGATTTTGGCGCTCACATTCACGGACAATGGAGCGAAAAATATGAGAGAGAAGCTTCGCGAGATAATCGGCGACGCTTCCTTCCGCGTCAACATCTTTACATTTCATTCGTTTGCCAATCATATGCGAGGTCTCTATCCGGAGAATTTCTCAAAGATAGGAGAAAGAATGCCGGCAGGAGAGGCGGAAAAATTTGAAATAATCGAGGATATCATTTCAAATCAGAGCTTTCGCGAGCTACGCGTATCCCAGTACGGCGTTAGCATCGGCAAGATTGCCAAAAGGATTTCTGATCTCAAACGCGAGCTCATATCTCCGAAAGATTTAGAAAAGCTAATTAAAAGTGAAGAAAAGAGTCTGGATGCTAAAGAAAAGGAGTCCCGACGCTATGGTCGGGATCCCGACTTTGCGTCGGGAAAAAAAGAAAAATATTTTATTCGCATTAAAGAATTCGCGAGAGCTTTCGAGCTCTATGAGAAGGAGCTCCAAAAGCGCTCTCTCTATGACTTTGACGATGCGATTTTGGAGCTAATTCGAGCGCTAAAGGAAAATCCCGATATGGCAAGCGAAATGCGTGAAAGCTTTCAATTCGTGCTTGCGGACGAGCATCAAGATGCCAACGGGGCGCAAAATGAGATTCTCAAAATGTTTAAAGCCGAGGGGGTAGAAAAGCCGAATGTCTTTGTGGTAGGGGACGACAAGCAATCTATTTTCCGCTTCCAGGGAGCGTCTCTGGAGCACTTCTACAATTTCTCGCGTGAATTCAAAGGCGCCCAGAAAATTTCCCTCAACGAAAGCTATCGCTCGCACAGAATAATACTTGACGCCAGCCACTCTCTCATATCAAAGGACGACGGAGCGCATCAGAAGCTAAAAGCTAATGTGCAATATGAGGAAAAAAAGCTAGAGATAGGGGAATATACGGATTACACATCGGAGCTCTTTGATATTGCAAGAAAGGTCAAAGAAATCATTTCCAAAAGGGGTAACAGGGAAACGATAGCAATAATAGCAAGGGGCAACAAAGCGCTTTTTGACATCGCTCCATATCTGGAGAGAGAAAAGGTGAAATTCAACATCAAAGGCGAGCGCTCGTTTTTTTCTGATTTTCATTACAGAAAGCTCGTCTACCTTTTTGAAGCGCTTGTGAATCCATACGATGGAGCGCTCCTCAAGGCGCTTTATGCGGGGTATTTTGAGGCGGATATCGCGGATGTTATTGCTTTAGCAAATGCCGCGAAATCGCGGAGACGCGATTTCGCGGCGCTCTTTCTTGAAGGCAATGTCAATCACAGGGTAAAAGAGCTTATCGCCAAAGCTAAGAGGATGCCAGCGCTTGAATTTTTGAAGGAGATAAAGGACGAAATCCAAAAAAATCGCTCTACTTTTGAGTATGATGTCTTGAGAGCCGTATACGAGGAAGCCGGAGAACTCACAAAAAAAAACAGAGGAGCGACACTTGATGATTTGGTGGAGCATTTGAAATTCTTGGAAAAGCATAATTTAGCGCCTCTCGCCTCCGGCGCAGAAATGCAAGCAAATGTAGAGCTCCTTTCCATACATCGCGCCAAGGGTCTTGAATATGATTATGTGTTTATTATTGACGCCGTCGCCAAAAGATTTGAGGGCTCGGGCAGAAGGGGAGACCTCTTGCAAATACCCGGCATCGGCGTGGACACGGAGCTCGCCGAGGAAAGGCGTCTTCTATATGTGGCCATTACTCGCGCCAAAAAGCACGCAAGCATATCTTATTCTTTGACTGGAGACGAAGGCGGCGACACTTCTCCTAGCATCTTACTTTACGAAATAGACCCAAAGTTTGTCCAGAAAGTCGTGCATCCAAAAAAGAGCGTCAGAGCAGATTTGCCTGACATAGCTCTTCCACCTGCACATAAGCGGATATTACGCGAGGTATTTCTCACGAGAAATTTTTCGGTCTCCGCGCTCAACAATTTCCTGAAGTGTCCGTGGAAATATTTTTCCCGCAATCTCTTGCTTGTCCCCGAGCCGGCTGAATTCGCGGCGTCTCTGGGCACTGCTTGCCACAATGTTCTGCGCATATTCCACACAAACGCCAAAAAGGGAAGAGTGCTCGGCAAAAAAGAGCTAAAAACCCTTATAAATCAATGTATTTTGGCCGAGCCGTTCACCGCAAGCGATCTACCCGTCGCCCTTGAGAAGGCGGAAAGGAGTATCTTTGCCTATGCCGATTCGTTCGTGCC
>DATDXX010000019.1:0-5425 GCA_036517135.1 Minisyncoccota bacterium
CCGAGATATGTCCTGGTATCATTTGGAGTATCCTTAATCTGATTGCCCATCTCTTCCACAACGGCGTTTGCAAAGGCGATCTTGTCGGCATCCGACACATCGGATGAAGCGATGAGTTCGAAAGATACCCGCACCAGATGCTCTCTGGCTTCGATGGTGCCGAATGCATTATATGATATCGCTTTTTTAAATAGCGTTAGATTCTCTGCCACACCCATCTTTTGCTGAGAAATGGCTCTGATCAGAGTAGTGTTCTGCAGATATCCTTTGGCGTTCACAAGCAACATTGCGACAATAAAACCAGCGACGCAAAATGCAAAAACAGGCATATTCACTTTATTTCCATCATCCTGATGTGACACTTCTTTTTGATAACGAGATGCTATCAAGGATAAAAAGCTCACAAAGAAAATGTAGCTTAAGAGATTATCAAAGATGAACAAGCTCTGGAAAGCGTATGCCAAGATGAGCGCGAGGAGCATTGCTTTTTCCTTAAGCGAAAACTCACCGCTACGCCACAAAAATATGATGGCAATGATATAGAGAGAAATGTACGAAAGAAATCCCAGAGCCCCTCCTGCTACAAGCCAATCCAAGAAGGAATTATGCGCCCTATCAAACCATGGCTCCTGGGTAAACATCTCCGGCACATAATACTTTTGGAAAACATAATTGAAGCCCTCCTGCCCCCAGCCGAGCACAGGACGCTCTGTAAATCCTTGGAGCGCCATCGGCCAGATATAATTCCTCGCCTGCCCTTTTGTATCCAAAGAAAGCGAAGCAAATCGTGAAAGCACTGGACTATTGCGGACAAAAGAGCTGTCTTTCGCAAGATAAAATCCGCCGACTAAGACACAAATACCGATTAGGACCCCGGCGCCGACATTGCGAGTGCGTGTGTCTTCGGATTTAAACGCAAGAAACAAAGCGCCGGCAAATACTCCGCCGATGAGCCCCAGGATGGCGCCACGAGTAGCCGTAAAGTAAAGCACCACGAGATAGGAAGTAGCAATGGCCCCATAGACGATGTGGGCAAATATTGAACGCCATTTATCGCTAATTCGTTCTGAAAAGCGAAAATAAAGAGCGCCACCAGAGAGAACCAGAGAGGCGATGAATATGACGAGTCCGAGATTGGTGTGCAATACCCCCGCATGAGAGATTCGCCAGAGGTAATAGATAGCATAGCCAAATCCGCCGACAGCAAGAGATGTGCTTATGCCCTTGAAATCTGCCTTCTCTGAAAGCCAGAGATACAAAAGAAAGAAAAAATGAAACAAAAGATACACGGCAAGATACGATGCATTGCCGAGAAAGCCGTCTACTCGCACCCCGCCTTGATTTATCTTGGCTTCGCCAGCTAGCTGGAGAAAGCAGAAAAAAAGCATATACACCGATATAGCGACGACCGAGAGCATCCAGACTTTCCAATCCTTCCTGCTTTTGAGCACAAACGATGCGACGATGAAATACAAGAAAAGATGTATCACCGTGACGAAGCCATCCATCCTCTCAAAATTGCTCCAAAGGGCTTTACCAGGATTCAAGGCGAAAATGTCTGCTAGAAATGCCACGCCAGTAAATATGGCAAAAGCGATTGTGAGTGCATCCCACTTTGGCCTATAAGTTTTATCAGATACGGCAAGCGCGATGTAAAGGAGGAAGGCGAGCTCTACAGCCACACGAAAAAGGAATGCCTTGCCGGTGATAAACGGGAAGAACATATTCATCGGCGCCACCAAAGCCACCGCCGGCAAAGCAAAGATGATAGATTTGACCAAATTTTTCACGAATGCGTTCATACCATTGCAAATTGAATATCAGAGAACTATACCAAGTCCTAACATTTAGAGCAAGAATGGGCTTGGCATAGGCACCCTGTTTTGGTAGGATGCACTGATGAAAAAGGCTTTAATCACCGGCATCACCGGCCAAGACGGCTCGTATTTGGCAGAGCTTTTGTTAGAAAAGGGATACGAAGTGCACGGGCTCATCCGCAGAGCATCGTCCTTCAACACCAGCAGAATCGACCACATATACAAAGACCCGCACATCTTAAATGTGAGATTTTTCCTCCATTTCGGTGATCTGTCGGACGGTAGCAACATTTCAAGACTGATAGAGAAAATAAATCCGGATGAAATCTACAACCTCGGAGCACAAAGCCATGTGCGTGTGAGCTTCGACATACCTGAGTACACAGCAGATGTGGATGCGCTAGGCACTCTTCGAATGCTTGACGCGATAAAAGAGAGCAAGGTCAAGTGTAAATTTTATCAGGCCTCATCTTCAGAAATGTTCGGCCTAGCTCTAGAGACCCCTCAAAAAGAGACCACCCCCTTCCATCCCAGATCGCCATACGGAGTGTCAAAGCTTTTTAGCTATTGGATTACAAAAAATTATCGAGAGAGCTACGGTATTTTTGCGGTCAACGGAATTCTTTTCAATCACGAGTCGCCTCGTCGTGGCGAGACATTCGTGACAAGGAAAATCACCCGGGGGCTATCCCGAATAAAAGCGGGCCTTGAAGAGAAGCTGTATCTGGGAAATCTCCAGGCCAAAAGAGATTGGGGGTATGCGAAAGATTATGTCCTGGGTATGTGGATGATGATGCAGAAGGAGAAGCCCGATGATTACGTACTTGCTACGGGAGAGGTGCACTCGGTACGCGAATTTGTGGAAGAAACAGCAAAGATACTGGGAATGGAAATTGTGTGGCAGGGCAGAGGGCTTAAAGAAAAAGGCATCGATAAAAATACTGGAAAAACAATTATAGAAATAGACGAGAGATATTTCAGGCCGGCAGAGGTGGAAATGCTTCAGGGAGATGCAAGCAAGGCAAAAAAAGAATTCGGATGGCAACCGATGACTTCCTTCAAAGAGCTTGTGAGGATAATGGCATTAAGTGATATGGGGGAAGCAAAGAATGGATAAAAGATCTAAAATTTTTGTGGCCGGTCACAAGGGTCTGGTCGGCAGTGCCATCCTGCGAGCCCTCCAAAAAAAAGGATATGTAAATATCGTGACGAGAACGCGAGGACAGCTCGATTTATTTAACGAAAAGGAAGTGGCGTCATTTTTTGCCCGTGAGAAGCCAGAATACATATTTATAGCTGCGGCAAAGGCGGGGGGCATTATGGCAAACGACACCAAGCCGGCAGAATTCATATTTGAAAATCTGAAGATACAAAACAACATCATCCATAACGCTTATCTTTCTTCCGTAGAAAAACTTCTCTTTCTCGGAAGCTCGTGCATATACCCAAAATCCGCAAGACAGCCGATTATAGAAAAATATTTATTGACTGGGCCCTTGGAGGAGACAAACGCTCCCTACGCCATCGCCAAAATTGCGGGCATCAGCATGTGCCAATCGTACAACAGGCAATATGGCACGAATTTCATCTCTGCCATGCCTACAAATCTGTACGGCCCGAACGACAACTTTGACCTAACAACAAGCCACGTCATACCGGCAATGCTCAGGAAATTCCATGATGCAAAATCGCAACAAAAAGAAGAAGTGGTATTGTGGGGCAGCGGAACGCCTAAAAGAGAATTTCTACATGTAGATGATCTGGCGGAAGCGCTCGTTTTTTTGATGAAAAAATACGACAAGAGCGAGATAATAAACATAGGCACTGGTAAAGATATTTCAATAAAAAAATTGGCTTTGATGATTAAGAAAACCACGGGCTTTGACGGAAGAATCGTCTGGGACAAAACCAAGCCCGACGGCACCCTGCGCAAACTACTGGATACGAGCAAAATAAGGAAAATTGGGTGGAAAAATAAAATAGAACTGAAAAAAGGGATTGAAAAAACTTACAAGTGGTATCTTGAAAATGAGTAAAAAATATGCTAATATGTAGGAGTTTATGGCAGAATCTGCTACCACAACAATCATCAAGCCCCAAAAAATACTTGGTCTAAAAGACATTAAGGAACTTTGGAATTACCGCGAGCTTCTTTATTTTTTTTCATGGCGAGATATAAAAGTCCGCTATAAACAAACCGCAATAGGAATCTCGTGGGCCATACTCCAGCCGTTCGCCACAATGGTAGTTTTCAGCATATTCTTCGGCAAATTGGCGCAAATCCCTTCAGATGGAGTGCCTTATCCAATCTTTGTATATACAGGGCTTTTATTCTGGCTTTTTTTTTCTGATTCCTTGTCCGAAACAAGCAATTCTTTAGTAGCAAATAAATCTATTGTTACCAAAGTATATTTTCCGAGACTCATTTTGCCGATATCATCAGTCATCACAAAATTTGTGGACTTTCTTATCGCTTCAGTAATTCTACTGGGGCTGATGTTTTATTACGGCTACACCCCTCATATTTCTGGTTTTTTGATTGTCCCACTGCTTCTGTTTATTACTTTCATGGCTTCAAGCGGTTTGGGGCTTTTCTTGGCAAGTTTGAATGTTAGATATAGAGATGTGCGTTACGCTTTGCCGTTTTTTATCCAAATTCTTCTTTTTCTCACGCCAGTCATATACCCCGCATCCATTGCAGGAAAATATTCTTGGATTCTTGCCTTCAATCCAATGATGGGAGTGATTCAGACGGCAAGAGCCACGCTACTCGGTACAACTCCTATTAATTGGGCATTGCTCTCAATTTCATCCGTCACTTGTCTTATCATTTTAGTTGTTGGTGTAATCCATTTTAAAAAAGTGGAGAGACATTTTGCCGACATACTTTAAAAAAATGGACAGTAAACCAATTATTGAAATTAAAGGTCTTGGCAAGAAATATATAATAGCCCATTTTAAAGGCGGGTACGTTTCTCTGCGCGATGTTTTAACCAATATCTTTAAAAACCCGTTTCGATTTGCTAGGCAAAAAATAAAAAATGCGGTTGGTATGAGCAAAAAAGAGGAATTCTGGGCACTTCGAAATATTGATTTAAAAGTAAATAAAGGTGAGATTATTGGTGTCATTGGTGCAAATGGCGCTGGCAAATCAACATTGCTTAAGATACTGACAGGCATCACCCCCCCCACCGAAGGAGAAGCAATAATTCGAGGGCGAGTCGGCTCGCTTCTTGAAGTCGGCACAGGATTTCATCCGGAGCTTTCCGGCAGAGAAAATATATTCCTCAATGGCGCCATTTTAGGAATGAAAAGAAGGGAAATTCAAAAAAAGTTTGATGAGATTGTTGCATTTGCTGGAATCGAAAAATTTCTAGACACGCCGGTCAAATTTTATTCAAGCGGAATGTATGTCCGTTTAGCTTTCTCTGTGGCAGCTCACATGGAACCTGATATTTTGCTCGTTGATGAAGTTTTGGCTGTAGGCGACGCCGAATTCCAGAAAAAATGTCTGGGGAAGATGGACGAGATCACTAAGCGTGGGGGCCGGACCATACTTTTTGTCAGCCACAATATGGGAGCCGTAAGCGAACTTTGTAATCGTTGTA
>DATDXX010000020.1:0-10755 GCA_036517135.1 Minisyncoccota bacterium
AAATATACCGAAGTGCCACTAAATAAAATAATTTGTGGTGATGCGATAGAGGTTATGCAAGGATTGCCCTCTGATTGCGTGGATCTCGTGGTTACTTCTCCTCCATATGATGAGTTAAGAAACTATAACGGCTACTCTTTCAATTTTGAAGGCATGGCGAAAGAGTTATATCGAGTTATTAAAAATGGTGGAGTTTTGGTGTGGGTAGTTGGAGATCAAACAATCAAAGGTAATGAAACAGGAACGTCTTTTAGACAAGCTTTATATTTTAAGCAAGTAGGTTTTAATCTTTTTGACACAATGATATATCTAAAAACTCCTCGGGGTGCTGTTGGAAATAACAAGACATATTGGCAGACTTTCGAATATATGTTTGTGTTGAGCAAAGGTACTCCCAAAACAATAAATCTCTTAAAAGACAGAGAAAATAAAGACGAGCGAGATGGTGATAGCGGCACAAAACGACTTTCTGATGGCTCATTATTAAAATTAAAAAGAGCTGGATATTCTAAATATGGTCGACGAACCAATGTTTGGAAATACCTAATAGGAAAAGGACATTCTGCAAGTGATAATATTGCCCATCAACATCCTGCTATATTTCCAGAAAAGCTGGTACAAGACCATATTTTAAGTTGGTCAAACCATGATGATGTAATCCTTGACCCAATGTGCGGTAGTGGAACTACCTGTAAAATGGCTAAACTTAACAAAAGAGATTTTATAGGGATCGATATTTCTTCTGAGTATTGCAAAATAGCTGAGGAAAGATTGAAACAAAAAGCCCTATTCTAAAACATAGATACTTGTCTTAATTAAACAGGAAATTTAATTTTGCTATTTAAGAGTGCCTTGTAGCCATTTTATAGCTCGACTCAATATATTCACATCATCTTCCATCATTCCCATACTGTTATTGCACATTCTGCAAATCCAACCCCTTATCTTTCCAGTAACGTGTAAATGATCTAGCACAACATCATTTTTGTATTGCCTGATTATTGTTCTTTTACAAATTGGGCAATGAAAAGGTCTTCCTATGAGCGGTGGTGTACTTATTTTTTCAAATTCTTTTCTTGTCTTTTGAGACATCGGTTTTTTCCAACTGCGGCACTCCTTACATTCACCCCTCCTTGAGACTTTACCTCGGATAGTTTTTTGATTTTTTTCAAATTCAAAAATACTTTTCCGTTGCTGACACCTTCGGCATATTTTTATCTCGCTGAAACACGAATCACAAAAATCTCCATGGGTCGCCTTATTTCGGTTGCATTCAATGCAGTATTTTGTTTTCACTTTAGAAAATAATTAGTATCTTTCTTGTAAATATCCGCAAATTTTTTCATTTCTGCAACATCAAGCCGTCTTTCGCCAGATTCAATTTTGGAAATATAGGATTGTGGTTTGTCCAGTTTGTCAGCTACCGCTTGCTGGGACAGATCAGCCTCAATACGCGCTGTTTTTAAGCGTTCTATGATTTCCTTGTAGTCTTTTGAGTAAATTGACCTGCTCATATGTACTTCTATGATATATCCTATTGTGGTATAATCCCAAAATAGGATTATTGATTTTAGGGAGTTCCTTAACCTTTTCCGAGTATGGGAGGGCTAGGCAAGGATAACATTCCATAATGTCGTCGCCAAATTTGCCCACCGAGGCGCGAAGCGGCGAAACAACAAACGCTGAACATACAATTTGGCTCCGCGGCTTGGGTTCAATTCCGTTTCATTTAAACAAGCTCTCTGCTCCGCATAAATAATTGAAATAGCTGTTGTGCTCCGGGAGTAGGGATCGAACCTACGACCAATCGCTTAACAGGCGATCGCTCTACCGCTGAGCTATCCCGGAGCACACAAGCTATTCACTTTTTCAAATTTTTAATGAACTCTCTGCCTATTCCCGATTTTAGATACTTTTCTCTCTTTCTTGCGTTTTCTCTTGACCCGATTGATTCCTTGTAGATTAGAACCCATGGTCTAAATCCTTTTGTTGATTTTGTTTCCCCAGAATTATGACCAAGCAATCTTTTCTCGGGACTTTCACTCATACCAATGTACACTCTGTCATAACTCTTGCTATAAATTACATATACAAACCACATGACTACATTATAACCGACCGCTCCCTGCCTGCCGGCAGGCAGGTACCAACTGAGCTACCGCGGAATATTTGTATCCTACAGACTGAGACTTTACACTTGACGGAATACTGGCATTCTACCAACTGAGACCTATATAGATATTGGCGGAATGCACTCAGATACTACCAAAAATCTCTTTGAATGCAAAATCTCTGAGGCGTGGTCCTGTTTGAAAACTGCCTTCAGCACTCAAGCTGACTAGGCGGATTTTTTCGAACGAGATATAATTAGGAGTATGAAGGGATTGTTTGTTGTAGTTTTTGTTATCATCGTAGCTTTAGCCGTTTTTCTCCTTTGGAGACCGAATACAGCAATGAGCCCTATTATCACTAAAGATATTCGAACAATGTTAACACTTACGAGTCCTACTTTTCAAAACAACGAAATGATGCCGTCTAAATACACTTGCGACGGAAGCGATATATTGCCGCCGCTTGAGATTTCCGGTGTGCCTGAGGATACAAAGACACTCGCAGTCATAGTGGATGATCCTGACGCTCCAAACGGCGATTGGGTGCATTGGATCAAATGGAACATTCCTGTAGATACTACAACCATACTCGAAGGCGAAGAACCAGTTGGGATTTCTGGAAAGGGAACATCAGGCAATCCTTCCTATATGGGACCGTGCCCACCGTCGGGAACACATCACTATCATTTCAAGCTTTATGCTCTTGATACGATTCTTGATCTGAAATCAGGAAGCTCTAAAGCTGACCTTGAGAAAGCAATGAAAGAGCATATCATTGAACAAACAGAACTTATCGGGCTCTATTCAAGAACAAAATAAATGTTTTTGAAGGTAAAAGTTTTTCCAGAAAGCAAGAGGGATGAAATAAAGCCTGTCAAACAGGACAAATGGGAGGTATATGTCAGGGCCAGAGCTGTGAACAATGAGGCAAATCAGAGGGTTTTGGAACTTGTGCGTGAAAAATTTCCTAAAGTCAGGGAAATAAAGATTATAAAAGGGCACAAAAGACCGAACAAAACTATTGAGATAGTTCCTGATATTGATTCTCTGATATAATCAAACGAGTAATAATTAACTTAAGCACAAATGATCAAACATCACATCAAGCATACTAATATGGAATTAACCCCTGCAATATCGGATTATCTTTCTAAAAAACTTTCGGTACTTGAAAAATTTGTAGATAAAAAAACAGAGGGCATAGCTAGAATTGAAGTCGGGAAGACGACACAACATCATAATAAAGGCGTGGTGTTTCGCGCCGAAATCAATTTGGAATTTGGAGGAAATAAATTTCGGGCGGTGGTGGAATGCGACGATTTGTACAGAGCGATTGATGAAATGAAGGATGAGATAGTAGGGGAGGTCATTCGCGCCAGCAAAAAGAAAAGACATCTTCTAAGACGCGGACATCAAAAGATAAAGGATATCATGCGCCGCTTCAGGAGAGAGTAGGATTATAGTCCTCTCTTGAAATCCTCGTAGTCCATTTCCTTTTTGCCCTCGGGGATTACTTTGAGGATTTTGAATTCTCCATTTGAGAATGAAGCGTCTGTGATTTTGATGCGGATTTGCTTGTCGCTTTTTTCGGTAAAGAAGTATGTGCCGGGCCAGCCGAAGTAGGCTCGGAATTTGAGATAATTTGATAGCCCGTCTTCCTCCAGCTTGATAAGCCCGTCTTCTTTTTTAATTTTCTTACAGTAAGTGGCTTTAGCGTCCTCTTGTTTTTTGAAGGTAGTCTGACTACCCTCAATTTTGCTTATGGCTTTTGGGAGCATTATTTTTGCCATCTCATTTAGACGGGCGCGTAGCTCGGGGGCTTTTTCGCCATCTCTGATTTCTGTCTTTTCTTCATCTACAATATCTCCGACGTCAAGGGCGAAGGCCATTTGCTGGATGCACACACCAGTCTCCTTATCTCCAGCTAGGATAGCTGATTCTACAGGCGTAGCGCCTCTATATTTCGGGAGGAGGGAATAATGCACATTGAGCATCCCGTATTTTGGCGCGTTTAACAGCGTTCTAGGAAGTATCTTTCCATAAGCCACCACTACGGCGAGGTCAAAATTATTTTTTTGGAAATCATCAATGAATGTTTTGTTTATCTTTTCTGGTTGTAACACTTTAATTTTTCTTTTCTCGGCCCACACTTTCGGCGATGGTGGCGCCACCACGAGCTTCCTTCCTTTCGCTTTGTCTGGGCCTGTGACGATAAGAGAGGGGAGAAGCCCGCTTTTTTCAAGCTCGTCCAAGATAGGTATCACAAGGTCCGGAGTGCCGAAGAAAGCAAAGGATAGCTTAGCGCTTAGTGCTTGATACTTAGTGCTTTGAGAATTATTTTTTTCCATGTATGGAAGCTCTAAGCCTTAAGCCCTCAGCTTTCTTCGGTGGGAGGTCCACCACATCCTTCGCCTTGTCTATGAAGAGTATTCCTTCCAGATGATCCGTCTCGTGCTGAAATATTTGCGCCAATAATCCTGATGCGCCTCTTGTAAATTTCTTACCGTTCTCGTCATAGGCAGTAAGCGTCGCTTTCTTGGCGCGCTTTACTTTGCCATAAAGATAGCGCACAGAGAGGCATCCCTCGTCCATGTCTTCTTTGTCTTTCGATAGTTTCTTTATCACAGGATTGATGCACACAAGGTCGGCAGATTTCGGCTTTTTGTCCTTCTCATCATACACACCCTTCTCAATATCAAAAGCTCTGCCGGACACAACAAATATCCGAAGCGATTCGCCAATCTGTGGCGCCGCGATAGCCACGCCGTCTCTCTCAGCATAAAGAGCTTGTCTCATATCTTTGACAACAGTTTTGATCTTTTTAGAATTAATCTCGTGAACTGGCACTTCGCGCGCTTTTTGCCGTAACACCTTATCTCCTTTTTGAACTATTTTCTTCATTATTTATTTATACAAACAAAAGCTTTTTATAGCAAACTCTGCGGACTTGTATCTATTTTTACTGATTGAGGAAGAGAAAAAAGAATGTCAGAGAGTTTTTTATCTGGCCACTTTTCGTGTGGGAGTTTCAGCATGATATGAAGTGAAGTTTGGCCTCTGACGCTTTTTATAAATGCAGGAAATACTAACGGCTTCCAAACATTGAGTTTTTCTGCGACGATACGAGCGTCGGTTTTTACGGTTTCTCTTTGTCCTGTAACAGTAAGTTTTACTATTTTTGAAAATGGAGGGTAGCCGAATTTTTTCCGCGCTTCTAATTCGTCTTTGACAAACCCTTCCAGATCGCCGGAAAGGCTTTGTTCTATGACCTGTTGCTTCAAATCGCGTGCCTGGAGCAGAATATTTTCGGTTGCTTTTGATTTCACATCAAGTATGGTGTGCATCACGCGCTCGTTTGTACGGAAATCAGGGAGCGAAAATAGAGTATCCAACGACACGATCGCGACAAAGTTTACCGATTCAGCGGGCAGATAGCGCAAAGCCAGATCTGTTCCTAAAAGAATATCTGAGCGTAGAAAAAATTCTTTTATTTTTGTCTTTACATCTTTTAGCGATTTACAGACGTCGCTGTCAATGCGAGTAAGTGCAAAATCACCCAATAATTTTATTTCCTCTTCAATACGCTCAATACCAATACCAAAAGGCTTTAGGTTCCAGCCCCCGCAGACTCGGCAGGTTTCATTTGCGTCCCTCTTTACTCCGCAATGATGACAGATGAAGATCTTATTGTTATTTCTTGTATGCAAGACGGCGGGAGCTTCACAATAATCGCATTTTACGCTAGTGCCGCAATCTTGGCATATTGTCTGTGGTGATATACCTCTGCGCACAGAGTAAATAAATAGTTTTTTCTTTGCGTATTTGGCATAGCTTATCATTTCCTTAAGATCAGGGCTTAACACAACGAATTCCTTCTCATTCTTTCCGTCCTTTTTCTGTATTTTCATGTCAACAAGCAAGGTCTGTATCTTATGCGGATTTCTTTTGCCTATGCGCGAGTATTCAATAATTGATCCGTTTTTTATCTCCGTAAGCGCTTCGACAGTAAGCAGGCTGTCACCAATGATCAGGCGAAAATTTCTTGAGCGCGCTATTTCGCGGGCAGATGATCTCGCATCCAGAAATGGCTGACGTCTTTGTTTGTAAAACTGCGATGATTCTTCTTCAATAATTATCGTGCCGACAGATTGTGGAAGCAGGGACAACATGTTTGATGTTCCAACGAGGAGCATCGGATGGCTTGCATCAAAGGCTTGCGCACGCCATTTTGAAATGTATCTTTTGGATTTTACATTAACAAAAGCAAGCATGTACTTTTCTATTCCCTTCGATATTAATGCGGAAATATCAGCTACACTGTCTTCTGTTGGACATATTACTGCGATAGACATCTTTTTCGCAAAAGACTCGCGAATTATACTTCTGTATGTGTCAAATCTGTCTGTCGCCGGCGACTGTATCGCCAAAATTTCAAAACCAGACGCATGTGTCTCATTTTTTAATTTTTTTTGAAAAAATATTCCAGGATTTTCAAGCGCAATTTTTGGCACGAGTGCCGCAATGACCGCTCCAGCACTCGTCGCATTATCCTTTGCGATGTTTTTTGCCGCTTTCATAAGCCAGTCCGGAAGTGCCGCACTGTCTTTGTGACGGATTATCTTTTTTATGGCGAAAGGCATCTCCTTTATCTCCGCCTTGGCTTCTAACGCATCTTTGGATTCCACAATAATGCCGGGAATTGTTTTTTTGCGGATTGGAATAGAAACAATAGTACCAAGCGAAATATTGTCAGATGAAAAGTAAGTAAGTATTTCTTTACGTACTCCGCGCGCTATAGGAAGTATAGAAAGAAGTTTCATGAGGGAAGTATAAGGTATTAGGCGCGATGTATAAAGTATGTCTGATTTGTGGTTTTAGACGAAAAGCATTACCATATCCGCACACATGAACGATACTATCTTTCACATAGAAGGCCTAGGCGGCAAAAAGACCCTGAGCGGGGAAGTGAAAATAAGCGGCGCCAAAAACGCAGTCCTGCCGCTCTTTGCCTCTACACTGCTCTTCAACGGCAAGGTGTCCTTCACTAACATACCAGAGATTGAGGATGTGCACAGAATGCTGGAACTCCTAGAAGGAATCGGAGTGAAATATACAAAAAGTGGAACTGAGAGCTATACTTTGGATGCAACAAGGGTAAAAAGCACAAAAATTGACCACGAGATAGCCAAGAAACTCCGAGCTTCTGTGATGCTCACAGGCCCAATGCTTGCACGGCTCGGTAAAGTGAGTCTGCCTCATCCCGGAGGATGCGTGATTGGCGCGAGGCCGATAGACATTTTCCTTGGTGGCTTTAGAAAGATGGGGGCAAAATGCACGGAGACTGGAGACTCGTATGTTATTACCGCTTCCAGGAAGCTCAGAGGCGCAGAGATATTCCTCCGCGTGCCTAGCGTCACAGCGACCGAGAGCTTGATGCTCGCAGCAGTACTGGCTGAGGGAAAGACTGTGATCAGAAACACGGCTATGGAACCAGAGATTAGTAATCTCGCAGAGTTCTTGAACAGATGCGGAGCAGAAATAAATGGCGCAGGTACTGCAAGAATAGAAATAGTAGGGCACAAAGGACCCTTAAAACAGAATGGTTCTCAATGGCCCGCAATACCCGACAGGATAGAAACCGGTAGCTTCCTAATACTTGGGGCTCTCTGTGCAGATGATCTCCTGATATCGAAATGCGAGCCGAAGCATTTAGAGTCCTTGATAGTCAGTCTTATCGATGCTGGCGTACCAGTTGAGGTGGGCAAAAATAGTCTGCGAATAAAGGGCAACGGTAAAATAAAAAATAATAAGTTTAGGAGCTTTAACATCACCACTCATGAATACCCAGGATTTCCTACCGATCTGCAAGCACCGATATCGGTGTTTCTGACTCAAAGTGGAGGAGAGGCACTCATCTTTGAAACAATCTTTGAAAACAGGTTAGGTTACACGGGTGATCTTGTCACTATGGGCGCAGAGATTCGTGCGCTTGATGCGCACAGAGTTATCATTAAGGGAGAAACTTCGTTAAAAGGTAGGGAACTCTATGGCCCAGACCTGCGGGCGGGACTCGCCTTTATTATCGCAGCGCTCGTCGCTAAAGGCGAGTCCAAAATTCATAATGTATACTATATCGACCGAGGCTACGAGAGTATAGATGTTAAACTTCGAAGTATAGGAGCTAAAGTAGAGAGAATATAAATATGGCATTTTTTACAAGAAAACTTGGAATTGACCTAGGTACTGCGAACACTCTAGTATTCGTTCCTGGGCAAGGCATTGTACTCAACGAGCCATCGGTTGTGGCTGTTTCAGAACAGGAAAACAGGATTTTGGCTGTAGGAAACGAGGCAAAAGTAATGATCGGTAAAACTCCCGATAATATTGTCGCATATCGTCCCATGAAAGACGGTGTGATCGCTGATTATCGAGTGACCGAAGCGATGCTTCGTTACTATATGGGCAAAGCGCTAGGCCGATGGAATTTTATTAAGCCTGAGGTAATGATATCAGTTCCAGCGGGAGTAACTTCAACGGAACGCAGGGCAGTCATTGAAGCAGCGATAAAAGCCGGAGCAAAGAACGCCTATGTTGTCAAAGAGCCAATTCTTGCGGCAATAGGCGCAGGCATTTCAATTCAGGAGCCGAAGGGTCACATGATAGTGGATGTCGGCGGTGGAACAACTGATGTTGCGGTTATTTCTTTGGGTGGAATTGTATCTTCAACATCGGTTAAATGTGCCGGAGACAGGATTGATGCGGCGATTGCTGATTACATGAAAAAAAATTACAATTTGATGATAGGGGATAAGACTGCGGAGGATATCAAGATAATTGTGGGATCGGCTGTGCCTGTAGAGGAAGAGCTCGGAATGGCTGTAAAGGGCAGAGACTGTCTTTCTGGACTTCCGCGTTCTGTTGAAGTAAAAACCAATGAGATAGTTCGCGCTATAGGCAAAGAACTTCGAGAAATGATACAGGCAATTAAAGATGTTTTGCAGGAAACACCGCCTGAATTGGCATCGGATATTATTGATCAAGGGATTATTATGACGGGCGGCTCATCGCTCCTCCGGAATATATGCGATCTGGTTTTTCGGCGCACAGGCGTTAAGGCGACTCTTGCAGACAACGCGCTTTTTTGTGTGGCGATGGGAACGGGAATTGCTTTGGAGCATTTAGATACATACAAAAGGACGATTATAAGCAAGAAATAAAGAGATTGTAGAAAGTGGATCGCTCCACTAGTAGAACGTAGCAAGAAATAAAAAATGTATTTATCTACACACAACTTTCTACAAACGAAGCGGTCTACACTCTATGCGTAGCATTATTGATTCTCATCATGCGATATTCAGAGAAGGCGATGTAATCGAAGCGGTAGAATTTTTCCGCAAGGAGCTTGAGAACAGAGGAATAAATATGCTCGGCAATCCGGATATCGTTTTTTTACATTTTGAGGCGCTTGGTATTGGTGAGGCAAGAGAGCTAATAGAAATTGCTTCGAGCGCACCATTTAAAGAAGAGAAAAAAATAATGATACTGTCGTTTGACGGTGTTACGAGAGAAGCGCAGAATGCGCTTCTGAAACTTTTTGAAGATCCAAATCCAAGAGTAAAATTTTTGATTGCAGGAGGAAATTCAAATATACTTCTTTCAACCTTGCGTTCACGGCTTCATATTATAAGAAGCAAAGAAGAAAAGAAGAGTAGAAGCAAAGAAGAAAAGATAAAAAAATTTCTAGATCTTTCGATTGGTCAGAAACTGAAAGAGGTTGAAAAAATGATAAAACAATACAAAGACGATGGTGACAAAAAACCGATAAGAAAATTCTTAAGTACAATATTTTTTGAGTTGGAGAAAAATCCGAAAGAAAATACTGCGTTGCTTAAAGCTACGGCCAAATCTCTTTCTTATATTGACGATAAATCGGCGTCAGTAAAATTGCTTCTAGAAAGCGTAGTTTTAGCATATAATTAGTTTGTGCACGGCTTAGTAAACCTAAAACAAAAAATAAAGTACACCGAGGAGTGGCTCGGGAAGGAATTCGGCCAGATTCGGACAGGGCGAGCATCGCCGGCTATTCTTGACGGAATACTTGTAGAAAGCTATGGGACGCAGATGCCGATTCTACAGATGGCGACAGTGATGTCTGAAGACCCGCGGACTCTACGCATTGCTCCGTGGGATAACGCTAACGTGAAGCCGATTGAGAAGGCGATACAAACTTCCAACCTTGGCCTATCTGTGGCGGTGGACGATAAGGGGCTACGAGTTTCGTTTCCACAACTTACAACCGAGTCGCGCAATAATTTTGTAAAGATCGCAAAGCAAAAACTTGAGGATGCTAAAGTGACTATCAGGCAGGAGAGAAATAAAGTGAACGACGATTTAGCTTCAAAAAAGAAAGACGGGTCTATGAGCGAAGATGAAGTGATGCGCGCGAAAACCGAGGTAGAAAAGCTCATAAAAGAGGTAGGGGATACGCTTGATAAGTTTTTTGCAAAAAAAGAGACCGAAATTCTTAGCTAATCAATAATGTTTCCACTTTCCACTCTCTACCATTAAATTATGCCTTTCATTACTCTCATACTCGTCATATCTGTTCTGGTTTTCGTCCACGAATTTGGGCATTTTATCATTG
>DATDXX010000021.1:0-33305 GCA_036517135.1 Minisyncoccota bacterium
CTTTGGGGTCTCGCCGCGCTGTTTTTCACTTCTCTACTTGCGGCGGCGGAGGGCCCACTGTGCCATTTCGAGCACTATGGGTTGCACTTCGCCCTCGAGCTCCTCGAGCGTGAAAGCTTTGAATCCCTGCCCCGCCTTGTATTCTTTCTCGTCGAGGCGGGTGCCGATAGTTTCGATTTCTTCCGGAGTGACCTCAAGTGCAAAGTTCATCGCGAGAGAATCCGAGCCCACATCGTATGGCTCTTGCTCACGGTTCTTCATGAAGCTGCGGAGGAAGCCAAAGAATTCAAGCCGAGAGGTGTCCAGATTATGTCCGGTCTCGCGTTTGAAGACACTTTGGAGACCGACTTCTTCGGTTTGGCCGAAGCGGATGCGACCGCCGACGAACCACCATTCTCCCTCCATAGGACGGATCTTACGTGTAGCCAAATAGACCCGCTTTTGCTGTTTATTGTAGAGGAGGATGTCGATGGAAAGCACAGGGAATGCCGACTGTGCCAACGAATAAGCAGCATCATCGAGCTTTCCTGGCTTGAGATTCGTTCCTTCTTCCACGAAGAATCGAATCCCAGGGATGATGCTTCTTTTTTCTACCATTCTCTGCTTTTTCACAGTCTATTTCCTTTCGTTCGCTGTTTGTTGTAGTCGAAATATGATTTCGACCGAGAACAAGAGGGGCTTGGGGAAGCACCACTGATTCTCAGTCGAATCTGTAAAAGTACGAACTCTACTGTACTGTATCATCTTTTATGAAAATGTCAATACAGGAAAGTTTTGCTTAACGAATATAATGTTACATGAATCCTGTTAGAAGTTGCGGTTACAAATTTATGAATGCAGTATGCAATTTAATACCAATAATTTTATTTACATAATCATGCAAAGTAACGGTTTGAAGACCGCGACCTGCTTCTAACGGGATGAAAAAAGCCTTTATTACTGGTATTGCGGGGCAGGACGGCTCATATCTCTCCGAACTGCTTCTCTCCAAAGGCTATGAGGTGTATGGCCTGGATAGAGAGGGTTCAAACTTGGAGAATGTTCCCAAAGGTGTGAAATTATTATATGGAGATCTCGGTGATCATGATTCCCTGAGAGAGGCGCTCAAGAAATCAGAGCCAGATGAGGTTTATAATCTTGCTGGCGTGTCTGATTTAAAAACCGCTTTTGAACAACCGGAAAAAACTTTAGAAATCAATTACAATAGCGTAGGAATACTTTTAAAAGAGTCTCTGAAAGTAAACAAGAATATTCGTTTTCTACAGGCGTCTTCAAGTGAAATATTTGCTCCGTCAAGATTTCCTTTTAATGAAAATTCAAAGCGGGACTGGGAAACTAACAATCCTTATGCCAAAGCGAAGATGATGGCTGACAGAGATTTTATTCAAAAATTGAGAAAAGAGAAAAATGTTTTTGCGTGTTCTGCGATATTGTTTAACCACGAATCTCCCATGCGTCCTGCAAAATTTGTAAGCAGAAAGATAATCAACACTCTTGTAAAAATTAAATTTGGTATTGAAAATTGTTTGTCCGTAGGTAATTTGGATATGTGCAGGGATTGGGGTTTTGCCGGTGATTATACTGACGCGATGTGGCGGATGCTCCAGAGAGATGTTGCTGAAGATCTGGTTATCGCATCAGGCAAAGTTCACAGGGTAAAGGATTTTATTGAAATTGCTGCTCGGATTTTAGACATGAAATTAACTTGGTATGGCGAAGGTGTTAATGCCTATGCATCATGTAAAGGAAAAAAGATTGTTGAAGTTGTAACTACTTTCTACAAGCCTACTGAAAAATATTTTAGAATAGGAGATATCAGCAAAGCAAAACATGTGATTGACTTTGAACCAAAAATCAATTTTGAAGAATTAGTGAAGATGATGGTAAAATTTGATATCACAGAACTTAATGAGCATTCTTAACAAATAATCTTATGGAAACTTGGTTAAGTGACAGTGATTATAATTTTATTTTTAGCCGTGTGCCGAGACCTTGCGTGGATATTATAATTCGATCGGCTGAAGGAATCATCCTGTCTCTACGTGACATTGAGCCCTCAAAAAGCAACTGGCACATGCCCGGGGGCATGGTCTATAAGGGTGAGCGACTAAAGGATGCTGTTGTAAGAATTGCAAAAAAGGAAACAGGTCTTGATGTGAAAGGCGTAAAATTTCTCGGTTACATGGAGTTTTTAAGTGATGGTGTGGTAGAAAATGTGCCAAGGCATTCTGTGAGCTTTGTTTTTGAGGCCAAATCTCCAGGCGGAGAATTCTCTGGAGATTTTCAATCCACAGATATTCAATCTTTTAGGAGTCTTCCAACAAACCTACATCCAATACATAAGAAATTTTTTACGGAAAATAATATTTTTAACCCTTAAATCATTTATACAATCTCTGGTCTACTCCTTTTGAACAAATATATCGGAAAAATTATCTGGAATACTGTCGTAGTGATTTGTGCCCAGATAATACCCCACACACCCCAAAAGAACATAAAAGCGATCATCAGTATTGTTTTTAAGAATGGAGTTACTAAAGTAGATATATAGAGCTCTCTGGTTTTTTTTTGAGACATTAGTGCCGCATGCACTACACCTGCCGCAATTGCAAAAAATGAAAGAGAATACACCCTAGTGAACGGTACAGCAGACATATATGAAGGGAAAAGCAATTGAAATAAATACGGCGCAATCAGAGCATACACACCGGCTACTATGCCTAAAAATAACAGGAGCCACCAAATTTTCTTATGAAAAAAACCTTTTACATCCTCTTCGCTTTTTTCAGAGAATTTCGGAAACGCAATCATAGATATGAATTTTAGTCCGCCGGTAAGGCGTTCAGGAAACAATGTGGCGAAAGAATATACAGCCAGAGCTGGCGCGCCAATATAATGAAAAATTAAAAGCGCATCAAGCTGGGACGCGATTCCTTGAGGTATACCCATGATACTCAGATGTGAGCCATAGGATATCGTCTCAGGGTCAGTCTTATTTCCAGGACGCATTTTTTTTATAGTTATAAAGTACAGAATGAGATTGGTGATAAAGGCGAAGACAATGTTTGCAAAAGCAAGCCACAAATAATCTTTTGATATAAAGAGAATTGCAATTACTCCTCCATAGGAAATAAACGTACCTAAGGTATTCCAAATAAAATACCGTTTATAATCTTTCTTTCCTTGGATATATGCACTCCAAGTATTGAGAGCGTATGTGCTCGGCATGAATACGGCAATTACTATAAGAGATATAGAAAGACCAAGATTACTGTGAATCAGATACCATATTGATACTCCACAAGCTATGATAGTGCCTACTGCGCCCCACTTTATTTGAAATCTTGTCGCTTCTTTCAGATCGCCTTCATTTCCCCTGGCTACCGAGCGTAGGACGGCGCTACTCATATTATTTGGGACGAATACGGCTATCGTACTGGCAATTGCCAATATAAATTGATACGTTCCATATGTTTCTTTTGATAATAAATGGGCAAATAATATAGAAGTAGCTAATCCAAATACAGAAGTGACAATGAAATTGGCATTCATCCAAAAACCGCTCTTGGCGACATACATCATGTCCGTGCCGAAAAATCTGCTAAGTCTATGAAGACCTTGTCTGGCACCCTCTTTCATTTTTTCCACAATATTATTCTACCTGACTTTGAGCATATTGAAAGGTGTGTGAGGAATTTACAAAATACTTTAAACAGCGTAGTATCTTTCTTGCCATGAAAATTCTTGGGTTCATTACTGCCAGGGTCGATTCAAGCCGTCTTCCAGGCAAGATGCTTCTTCCTATACGGGGAAAAAGCGTTATTAAGCACGATATAGACAGGGCAAAGCTGATAAGGGGTTTGGACGGAATTGTACTTTGTACCTCTACAAGAAAAGAGGATAATATATTGGAGAGGATAGCCACGGAAAATGGTATTGATTGTTTTCGGGGGAGCTTTGAGGATAAATTAGATCGATGGAGCAAAGCGGCCGAGAAATTCGGTGCTGATTACATAATAACACTTGATGGCGATGATCTCTTTTTCGGTCCAGAACTCATTGAGCTTGAAATAAAACAGATCAAAGATGAAAACCCTGATTTCCTGAATATTCCAAGAGGCCTTGTTTGCGGAGGATCGGAATTTGGCATCAAAGTCTCGGCTCTGAAAAAAGTATGCGAGATAAAAGATTCAAAAGATACAGAAATGATGTGGGTATACTTTACGGACACAGACCTTTTCGAGGTGGTTGATTTCAAAGTAGAAGATCCGATATATTGGAATGATAAAGTGCGGCTGACGCTTGACTATCCTGAGGATCTTGAATTTTTCAAAAGAGTGTTTGATGAATTTAACACTGATGCGAACATCATACTGCTTCGAGATATAATGAAACTGCTTCAGGAAAAGCCGGAAATAGCCAAAATTAATTTTTGGAGGCAGCAGCAATTTTTAGACAATCAAGAAAAGAAAATTCACTTAAAAATCAAAAAATGAAAAAAAATAAATTCGTAAAAACAAAAAACAGTTGGCGGTTTAAAGGAAATGAACTCAAATACGTGAAGGAGGTTTTGGATTCCGGCTTCGGGAGTTCCACTTCAGGTAATATGAACCAGCGCTATGAGGCGGCGTTTGCCAGGCGTTTCGGAACTAAGTACGCCGTTACTTCAAATTCCGGCACATCAACCCTACATCAGGCTCTCATGGCATTTGGGGTGGGTCCCGGAGATGAGGTTGTTGTGCCGGCGCTCACCGTTGTCATGTGCGGATATGCGGTTATCCATGCCGGAGCGAGGCCAGTTTTTGCGGATGTTTTGCCTGATACGTTTCTCATAGACCCAAAAGATATTGAAAGAAAAATCACAAAAAAGACTAAGGCGATTATGCCTGTTCACCTTTATGGGCTTATGTGCGATATGGATGCAATTATGAAAATTGCAAAGAAGCATAAACTTTATGTTGTTGAAGATTGTGCACAGTGTTATCTCGGCAAGGATGAAAAAAATAGACTTGCCGGTACCATAGGCCATGTCGGAAGCTTCAGCACGGAAAACTCAAAACATCTTTCAACAGGCGATGGAGGAATCTTGATAACGAATAGTGAAATGCTTGCGGAAAGGATGAGAAAATTCGGAGGCATGGGATTCAAGAATATCCGAGCACTGAACGGACAAGTGCGTAAAAACAAAGACACTTTTCAGGACCCAAAATATCTTCGTCATGATGTTTTTGGCTACAATTACCGACTGCCTGAAGTTGTTGCCGCAGTGGGGCTTGCGCAAGTTGAGAGAATAGATTTTATAGTAAAAAAACGCATTCAAATCGATAAAAAATATCGGCAAACACTAAAGGGCTGCGATTGGATGGTTTCCCAAAAAGTGTCGAGAGGGTACATAACTTCGTGCTGGACCTTTGCAGTTCGTTTTGAGGGTGAAAAGAAAGGAATAAGCTGGTATGATTTTCGCAAGAAATTTATAGAATATGGTGGGGACGGAATTTACTCCGCTTGGGCGTTAGTTTACAATGAACCCATAATGAAGCTCATTTCAGACAAGGGTAGGTTTTTCCATGACCTTCCGAACCAGGCAAAGCATTTCAAAGGATATCTAAAGGGAGTGAATTGTCCGAACGCAGAGAAGCTTCAACCGAAAATAATGCAGTTTACCGCCAATCAAGGCATAGAAAAGGATATGGATATCCAGATCAATGCACTTAAAAAATCAATCGCATTTTTTGATAAAAAATAATTATATGAAAAATAAAAAGAGATTAGTAATTACAGGGAGTGAAGGGCTTATCGGTCAAAAGCTGGTTGAGCACTTCAAAGACGATTATGAAGTAATTCCGCTTGATATCAGACTTGGCCATGATTTGTCTAACGAAAAATTTGTCGCCGACTGGTTTACAAAAAATAAGGATCTTTACGGCATGATAGTTTGTCATGCATATAATTCTGTGCCGGCAAAAGATGCAAAAAAAGTAGAACCAGTTGATATCCCTCTTAAGGAACTTAGAGATTATCTTGAAGTAAATGTAGTAAGCGTTTTTGATGTATGCAGAAATTTTATTAGAAATAATAAAAATGGAGTGATTGTAAATGTGGGCTCTATTTATGGCGCAGTTTCGCCGAAGCACCATCTATATAAAAATTTTACCAAGCACATCGGTTATCCAATTTCCAAAGCAGCAGTGGCTATGCTGTCAAAATACTTGGCAACTTATTATGCCACTAATATCAGGGTAAATACAGTAATGTTCGGAGGTATTTCTGATCCGAAACAAGACCCGAATTTTGTTAAAGAATACAATGCAAATGTGCCTTTCAAACGGCTGATGCGTCCTGATGAAGCGGTGTCGGTATTTGAATTTCTTTTAGACGAGAGATCCTCATATGTCACTGGTGCGGAATTTTTCGTGGACGGCGGCTGGACTGCATGGTAGTTTTTATGACACTTTCAATAAAACGCGGGGTATCTTATAAAAGCTTTAGTATACTTGAAGCCAAAAAGGTCATCTCTGTCTCTCTAGAGGATCTAAGGACGAAAACAGGGGCATATGATCTTGTAAGGATTCCGGAGGATGAATACCCTGGAATCGACGCTTCAAAGAAATTTTTTACACATTTTAATCTGGAAGATACCGATGTTATTCCCAAAAATATTTATCTTCTACCAAAGATTATCAGCACCGGATTTTTTGACCATCTTGCTGAAGAAGGAAAAGAGCCAATTCTTTCTTTTGAGGATATTTTCATAACTAAATGTGTTTCAGTAAAAAATAATCTCGCCTATAAAGATATTGATCCGAAAGCCTTTGAATTTTCTATGAAGTACATAAAAGATATTCCGACTCTTAAGCAGGCAATACTCAAAAGATACAGCAAAAGCATGCCGCGGCTTTCAAAGGAAGAAATAGAAAAATTAGGTGTTGCAATCGCAACCCACGAAATCATCGGTAGAAAATCCTTTCGATTTTTACCAGCCTAAATTTTCTTAAAATTTTTAGCAGGTAAATTTGTTGAATAGATATTATTGTTATGATAAGCTGTCCGCTATGCTAGAAATCAAGATAGGTCATAAAAAGATCGGCACAGGCCATCCTGTCTATATAATCGCAGAAATTGGCCTTAACCATCAAGGAGACATTAAGCTTGCCAGAAAGCTCATTGATGCGGCGGTAAAAGCTGGTGCAGACGCCGTCAAATTCCAAAAACGCTCTCTTTCCAAAGTATATTCTTCAGAGGCCCTGGAGCATCCGGAAAATCAGGAACACAGCACAAATTATATTTTAGGACACATTAAAAAGAGTGAGCTTTCCGAAGCGCAGATGAAAGAGCTTTTTGAATATAGTAAATCAAAAAATATGGATTTCTTATGCACGCCATGGGACGAGGAAAGTCTGGCATTTCTCCATAATCTGGATATTCCGGCTTTTAAAATCGCTTCAGCGGATATGTTCAATTTCAAACTCCTGTCAAAGGTCGCAGCGCTCAAAAAGCCGATGATAATTTCTACCGGCATGTCCTTTGTTTCGGAGATTGAGGAGCTTGTTAATCTTTTAAGGAAGCTCAACGCAGAGTATGTCCTGCTTCATTGCAATAGCACCTATCCAGCGCCTTATCACGATATAAACCTAAATTTTATTCGGCTTCTACAGAATAAATTTGCGGGCATTGTCGGATATTCAGGACACGAACCCGGCATCGCCGTCAGTATCTCTGCTGTTACTTTAGGAGCGAAAATCGTTGAAAAGCACATCACACTTGATAGGAATTTACCGGGCCCTGACCACAAAGCGAGCCTTCTTCCAGATGAATTTATAGAATTAGTAAAACAGATTAGGATAGTTGAAGCGTCTTTAGGGGAAGAGACTAGGTTTCCGTCGCGAGGAGAATATCTTAATCGCGAGACTCTCTCCAAAAGTATCGTAGCAGCGAGAGACCTGAAAAAAGGTGCGGTACTCACTTATGAAGACTTAGATGTTAAAAGCCCTGGTAAAGGCACCAATCCAATGAAATTGGATCTTTTTGTCGGTAAAAAAATAGTAACAAGAGATGTAAAAAAAGACGATTATCTTCTTGAGTCGGATATAAATCTTCGACCTGCAAAATTATACAAAAATATCAAGACAAAACATCAATGGGGAATTGTGGCGAGAATGTCTGACATTGATTCTCTCATTGATTGTAAGCCGAATTTTATCGAAATCCATTTGACTAGCGCTGATGTGAACAAAGACAAAAAATACACAAAAAAATACGATATTGAGGTGACATTTCATGCGCCAGAATACAACGGTGATTTTCTCTTAGATCTTTCAAGCCGTGATCCGAAAGTACGCAAAGAATCAATAGCCTTTTTTGATAAGGTGCTTGAACACTCAAGGAAGCTCAAAAAACTTTTTAGGAATAGAGACAAAAAGGCAAAATTTATCATTCACCCAGGTGGAATGGACATGAGTACACCTCTTCTGAAGCACATTGATGAGCTTAATAGAAATCTTGCTGACTCTCTTGGCAAGCTCAAAGGGGACGGTTTTGAACTTCTGGTAGAAAATATGCCAGGACTTCCATGGTATTTTGGCGGACAGTGGTACCATTCGAATTTTATGGATGCAAAGGAGATTGCTCTATTTTCAAAAAAATACGGTTACGGCATCGTCTTTGACACTTCTCATGCCGCACTTTATTGCAATTATTATGGAAAAGATCTATTGGAATACACAAAAATCATCCTTCCAGTCACAAAATATATTCATATTTCAGATGCGGCTCGTTATAATGGCGAAGGACTTCAGATAGGAGACGGTACGATTGATTGGAAGCCGATCTTAGACGAGTTAGTCGTGACGGATCTATGGTTTATCCCTGAGATATGGCAAGGGCATAAATTCGGAGGAGAAGGATTTTTGAAGGCCATAAATAACCTAAAAGAACTGCACAAAGATTTTTAATTTTTTTATTATATGCGCGAAAAATGCAGGATTTTCATTGACGAGAAGATAAGAGAGATAAGTAAGACGAAAGATATACTGGATATCGGCGGAGGCGAACCTTTTCAAAAATGGCTTGCAGAGTATAAAGATTTGTTCAAGCATTCTAATTACAGGACGATGGATTACGATCCACTTTCTGGCGCTGAAGTAGTAGGAGACATCCATGCCATTCCTCTAGCTGACGCGAGCGTAGATTCAATAATTTGCCATTGCGTGTTGGAGCACGTGAAAGACCCTATTCGCGCCGTAAATGAGCTTCATCGGATACTCCGGCCGGGGGGAATTTTGTTTGGTCGGGTCCCTTCTATATATCCTTATCATGCGCGCAAGGGCCATTATCCTGATTATTGGAGATTCTTTGATGATACCCTCATCTTTTTATTGCACGATTTTAAAAAGGTAGATTTGGCAAAACGGGGAGGATATTTTAAGGCGTTATTTTTTTTCATACCTTTTCAGCACAGATTGCAATTTATCCTAAGCCCGGTTGCTAATATTTTAGATACACTCTTCAAGACTGAAAAGCGAATCACCACAAGTGATTATTATTTTTATGCTGTCAAGTAATCTTTGGTTATTCATTAAAAAGCAACGTTAGACATTAAAAAGGTAATATACTATGCTTATAAAACTTGAATGAAAATACTTTTATAAAATTAACTTATGTCAGAACAACAGATTCAAAAAATTATTTTTCCCTATATAGTAAAGCGGCCGAGTCCAGCTTCCCCTTTTGACCGCATAGCGGTTTACTTTGGAGCCGATTTTTACAATTTACCCATAGATTCTAATCGGGAATTATTCATCAAAACATCTAATCAGATCCTTGATTATATGCGGCATTCTTTGCCAGGGTTTAAGTTTGTTTATCAGCCGCATCCGAACGAAACAGATGAGTACATTCATTTAGATTTGCATGATTTTAAGATCGAGGAGAGGACGATTGCTGAAATATATCTTCATGAAAATGCAAGCGTGATTGACTATGTTTTTTCGGCTTACTCTGGAGCTTCAACCTCTGCTTTTGCCATGGGGTTTGATTCGGTGATTTTTTTGGATCTGCTCCAAGGTGCCTTGTCAGAAGAAACTATTGCGGTGTGCCGCACCTATTTTTCCGGTTTGCCGGATTTTACTTTTATTAAATCGTGGAGTAATCCATTGCCAAGACGAAAACCATTATCACCCGAGATTGGCAAAAAAAGTTTTGAGGAAATTGCCCATTTGGTTAATCTAAAAAAAACGATATGGATGCTTGCAAGTGAGCCCGCAGCGGGCTTGCGCTGTGCAGTCATCGCCAGAAGCCTAAAGCAAAAACAACCTAAACTTTGCGCAAAACTTATTATTGTTAATCATCGCCGTTGGAATCTAGGGCTCTCTAATAAGACTATTCAAGGTGCATTTGACGAAATAATACAGATTCCTGGCCAGCGTATCTGGTATGGCACTGGATTCCGACGAATACTGGGAACCTATAATACAGCAAGATTTTTAAAACATTTGCCAATTGAATATAATGACAATTTAATTTTCAACTTTGCCAATTCACTTGAGGAAAATTGCCTTCTCTCTTATCATAGTAAAACCAATAAGATTCTACTTATTGAAAACCGCTGGTATCAGTTCATGTATGGAGGTGAAAGTGAGGTTCTGCCTAAAGACGGTTGGCGCTCAATGTGGGGAGTGCGTTTTTTTAACTATATAGTAGAGCCACTGCTCGGTCTCCATTCTACTATTTACCGAGAATTTAGGGATGGCAAAACACTCAATCTTTTTCGCTATAATAAGTCACCTGAGAAAATTTACGATCATATATTGGTATTGATGCCGTCTGCAGAGAGTCACAATTAACAATGCAAAATATAAGTAACAAAACAAAAATAACTGTCTGTTATTTTGGAATTTATAATCCTAGCTACAGCAGAAATAGGATTTTTATCAAAGGTCTTCGCCAAAACGGAGCAGAGGTTATTGAATGCACGACTGCACTTAATAGGGTTTCAAAATATTTTGATCTTATAAGAAAACACTGGAAAATCCGAAAGCAATATGATGTATTAGTTGTCGGCTATCCTGGGCAACAATCAATGATTTTGGCAAGATTTTTAACCAGAAAGCCTATTATTTTTGACGCCCTAGTATCATTATATGATTCTATGGTAAATGACAGGGAAGTAATCAGGCGCTGGGGTGTAAAAGCCATATACTATTTTGTTTTAGACTGGCTCGCTTCAACACTCGCAAATAAAGTTATTTTTGATACAAATGCTCACGTTGATTATTTTGCAAAAACTTTTCGTCTAAATAGAAATAAGTTGAAGAGAATACTCATCGGTTCTGACGATGATGTTATCTTTCCTACGCAAGGAGAAAATGAAAGCATGGACTTTTTAATTCATTTCCACGGTTGTTTCAATCCCCTCCAAGGAATTGAATGTATTGTCAAGGCGGCAAAAATCTTAGAAAAAAATAATATAAGATTTGATATCATTGGAACTGGACAAAAAGAAGAAGAGATAAAGGAATTAGCAAAAAAACTTGGAATCAAGAACGTTACTTTTATCGGTCATATTCCATATGAAGCGCTCAAGGATTCCATCACTAAAGCTAGCGTATCATTAGGCGTTTTTGGAAATACTGAAAAAGCTACGCGTGTTATACCCAACAAAGTATATGAGGCATTGGCTACGCGAACTCCGGTAATTACAGGAAGGACTCCGGCAGCAGCTGAACTTCTTACTGATAGAAAAAATGTTTTATTGTGCAATATGGGTGATGCGGAGGATTTGGCGAACAAAATATTAGAGCTAAAAAACGATAGCAAACTGAGAAAAAGTATAGCAAAGCAGGGCTATGATCTATTCAAATCAAAATTAACGCCGCACATAGTAAGTGCAGAATTACTAACTTTGATAAAAAGCTTGTAAAGATGGAACAGGTGAATAAAAAATGCAACGTTTGCAGTTCTTCAAATTCAAAGTTCCTTTTTTACGGACGCGACAGGCTACATAAAGTTGATAATAAATTATTTGGACTTGAAAAATGTTCAGATTGTGGTCTAGTTTATTTATTTCCTCAGCCAGACGCAGACGAATTAGTAAAATATTATCCCGCTGATTATGGACCATATCATGAAGGTTCGCAGGTACTTAAGTATGGACCTGTTTCTCGTATCTTAAAAAAGGCTTTTCACAAAATCGGAACTTTGAAATCAAAACTATTTTCACGAAAAGCAGTCGAGGGCAAACCTGACACAAGTGTTAAGCGGTTGCTTGATTTTGGATGCGGGAATGGAGCATACCTAGAGAGAATGAGAAAACTTCATCCAAGTTGGAAACTTTTTGGATTTGATAACAGTGAATTTGCGCTCAAAGAGACGAAAGCTAAAGGATTTGAGGTATGGTCTGGTGATCTAATAACAACAGAAATACCAGATGGATATTTTGATATTGTATACTTGAGCCATGTCATTGAACATTTGAATGATCCGAAAGCGGCCCTCAAAAAGATTTTTAATATTTTGAAGCCAGGCGGCAAAATAATAATCATAACCCCAAATTTTGACAGTATAGCTGAAAAAGTTTTTGGAACCTATTGGTTCGGCCTTGATACTCCGAGACATCTTTTTCTTTTTACTCCAAAAATTCTCTCGCGTCTTTTGACTGAAGTCGGGTTTAAGGTAAGGGACGTAAGCTGTGTCAGCGATGTGAGGGTTGCTCTGGGTAGTTTGAATTATCTGTTTTCCCGCAAAGATATGAGGATAAATTTCGTTCTTTGGCATTTTTTGCGACTAATTTTAATACCCGGCGGCAAAATTTTGTCCAAATTCAAAAAAACAAGTATAATGAGTCTACAAGCAGAAAAGTAAGTCAGAAAATAACTTAAAACAAATAATTCATGAAAAAAGTATTAATTACAGGCGGAGCAGGATTTATCGGTCATCATCTGGTTGATTATATTTTAGAAAAAACCGATTGGGAGATAGTATCTCTTGATAGACTTGATATGTCAGGAAACTTAAATAGATTAGCTGACCTTCCGACTTGGAATGCGCAAAAAAATCGTGTAAAAATAATTTGGCATGATCTGAAGGCAACCCTTAACGAATTTACTGTCAAAGCTATCGGCGAAGTCGATTACATAATCCATTTAGCTGCCTCATCACATGTCGATAGAAGCATTGAGGACCCGCTCTCCTTTATCATGGATAATGTCGTCGGCACAACAAACCTTTTGAATTATGCAAGAACATTGAAATCACTCAAAAAATTTATAAATTTCTCAACCGATGAGGTATTTGGGCCTGCATCTCTAGGATATGCCCATAAAGAAACGGATTCACACAGGCCTTCAAATCCTTATTCGGCATCGAAGAGCGGACAAGGAGCCATTGGATATTCTTTTTTCATCACCTATTCACTTCCGGTCATAACCACATATACAATGAATAATTTCGGGGAAAGGCAGCATCCGGAGAAGCTTATTCCCAAAACAATCAGATCGGTATTGAACGGTACGCCGATGCCTATATTTTCCGAATTCAATTCGGAAGGAAAATTAGTAGCAGTTGGCTCACGCTACTGGCTTCATTGCAAAAATACCGCTTCCGCAGTTTTATTTCTCTTAGAGAAGGGTGTTGGAGGGGAAGAATACAATGTAATCGGTTTTGATGAAATGACCAACCTTCAAATTGCCGAAAAAGTGGCCGCAATTATCGGCAAACCTCTTATAACAGATTATGTTGATTTTCACGGCACGCGTCCGGGACACGATATGCGATACGCGCTGGACGGCACTAAAATGAAGAATCTCGGCTGGAAGCCGGAAGTCACTTTTGAAGAATCTTTGAAAAATACCGTACTTTTCGCTGTTAATAATCCTAATTGGCGTTAGCAATATGCGAGGCATCATACTTTGCGGAGGCATGGGGACAAGGCTTAGGCCGCTAACTGAAATTGTGAACAAGCATCTTCTGCCTGTATACAATCAACCTATGGTGGTATATCCGCTTCTCACTTTGAAGTCGCTTTCTATAAAAGACATTCTCATGGTTTCAGGAGGAGAGCATATTGGCAGGTTCACGGAATTTTTAGGAGACGGCCGTAAATTTGGAATCAATCTTACATACAGGGTGCAGACAAAAGCAGGGGGAATCGCCGAAGCTTTAGGTTTGGCAAAAGATTTCACCCAGAATGAAAAAATTGCAGTGATACTCGGCGATAACATCTTTGAAACGAGTTTTCTTAACATTCCTAAAGAAATCTATAAAAATGATAAAGCCATGATTTTCGTCAAGGAAGTTTCCAATCCGGAGAGGTTCGGGGTATTGTTTGAAAAAGGTAATAAAAAATGGATAGTTGAAAAGCCGAAAAATCCAAAGAGCGCGAAGGCTATCACAGGACTTTATATTTATCCGAATGACGTTTTTGACGTAATTTCAACACTTGTGCCCTCAGCGCGTGGGGAACTGGAGATTTCAGATGTAAACAATTATTTTTTGAAAGAGAACCGCGCAGAGGTTTCAAATTTTTCTGGTTTTTGGTCTGATGCGGGAACTTTCGATTCTCTTTTATCAAGTGCTAACTGGCTGAAAAAAATATCCAATGAAGATCTAAGTTAGCGTAGTCTTACTACCCAAGCATAAAGTGAAGGCGCAAAAGATAGAATCCCTATTGCATTTTTTTGTACCACTTATAAGTGTCAGCAATTCCTTTTTCGAGCTTTATCTTGCAACGCCAGCCGAGACTTTGAATCTTTGATACATTGAGTAGCTTTCTTGGCGTACCATCTGGTTTACTTTTGTCCCAGACAATCTTTCCCTTATAACCTATAACTTTTTGAACGATAGAGGCAAGCTCTCTAATAGTAAGATCTTTTCCGCTGCCTATATTTATTATATTTCCACTATTATAATTATTCATAAGGAAAAGACAGGCAGCTGCGAGATCGTCAACATGGAGGAATTCTCTCTTTGGCCTGCCTGTGCCCCAAAGAGTCACACTTTTTGCCCGTTTGTTTCTTGCGTCATCAAATTTCCTTATCATACCCGGAATCACATGGCTTGTTCGCGGATCAAAATTATCGTTCGGTCCGTAAAGATTGGTTGGCATCACAGATATGAAATTTGTCCCGTATTGCCTGTTGTAAGATTCACACATGACAAGTCCTGCGATTTTTGCTATTGCATAAGGCCTATTCGTCTCTTCCAGTTCGCCTGATAAAAGATATTTCTCTTTTATAGGCTGTTTCGCGAACTTTGGATAAATACACGAGCTCCCAAGAAATAATAGTTTTTTTGCGCCGGCGATATAAGCATTACTGATGACATTATTCTGCACTTCAAGATTCTCAAAAATAAAATCGGCAGGCATGCTCTCGTTTGCAACGATGCCTCCGACTTTCGCAGCGGCAAGAAAAATGTATTCAGGCTTTTCTTTTTCAAAGAATGTCGCAACTCTTTTTTGGTCTAAAAGATCAAGCTCCCTTCTGGTTCTCGTGATTATACTTTTATAGCCGTTCTTCTGAAGTGCCCTGATGATAGCGCTTCCCACGAGACCTCTGTGCCCGGCAACGTAGATTCTACTGCTTTTTTCCATTGCTATTGCGATGATCCTGCATTACCGCTTCCTCTTCTGCCTTTTTTAAATCATGCTCTGCCATTATTTTTACGAGTTCTTTGAAATGAGTTTTTGGTTCCCAGCCCAATTCTTTTTTTGCTTTTGAACTATCACCTAACAGAGTGTCAACTTCAGCAGGACGGAAATAGTTAGGATCAATCTCTACGATTGATTTGCCGGTTTTTTTGTCAATACCCTTTTCGTCTGCCCCTTTCCCTTTCCATTCTATTTCGAGCTCGACAATCTTTGCCGCTTCTTCTACAAACTCCCGCACGGTATGTGTCTCACCTGTTGAGAGCACATAATCGTCCGGTATATCTCTCTGAAGCATCATCCACATTCCGAGCACGTAATCTTTCGCAAAGCCCCAGTCGCGCTTAGCATTGAGATTTCCAAGATAAAGTTTTTCCTGAAGCCCCAGTTTTATGCGCGACAAGGCGCGGGTTATTTTTCTTGTAACGAAAGTTTCTCCGCGTCGAGGAGATTCATGGTTAAAAAGGATACCGTTGACCGCAAAAAGTCCATAACTCTCACGGTAGTTTTTGGTGATCCAATAACCGAAGACCTTTGCAACGCCATAAGGCGACCGGGGATAAAAAGGTGTTGTTTCTTTTTGCGGCGTCTCGGTTACCTTTCCAAACATTTCCGAAGAAGATGCCTGATAAAATTTTGTCTTTATGCGGGTTTCTCTTATAGCATCAAGAAGACGAAGCGTCCCCAAAGCATCTACATCACTAGTATACTCAGGCATATCAAAACTGACTTTTACATGACTTTGCGCGCCGAGGTGATATATCTCATCCGGAATTATCTTTTCTATAATGCGGGCGATATTGCTTCCGTCAGACAAGTCACCATAATGCAAGAACAAATGCTTGCCGTTCACATGCGGATCTTTATAGAGGTGGTCAATACGGCTTGTGTTGAATGTTGACGAGCGGCGAATGATGCCGTGAACTTCATATCCTTTTTCTATCAAAAGCTCGGCAAGGTAGGAGCCGTCTTGGCCGGTAATGCCCGTTATAAGCGCTTTTTTCATATCTCATTATCTTACCTACTTCTTGTTTTTTGTCTATGTATGCTATAGTTTGTACCTGTGAATCCCGTTCGAAATTACACAGTTATAGAATCTCAAATATTAGTGCTAACCATGATGACATTATTTTTTTCAACCAAAGGTTATTATCATTACGGAAATGCAAGGCATTTCCTATTTCAAACGGGATGAACCAGGTTGTAAAAAACATTATAAAAGGCATCATTTTTGCGTTACCTGTTATAGCGCTTATTGTGCCGAAGGACATGTTCTTTCCCTTCATTACCGGAAGGGCTTTTATTTTCCGGGTAGCTGTAGAATTCAGTTTCTTTCTTTATCTGGCGCTTGCGTTTGCGGATACTCGCTATAGGCCTAAACGCAACATGCTTACAATTTCATTTTGTTTTTTTGTTGTGGTGATGTTTATTGCTGACCTCTTTGCAGTGAATCCTTTCAAAGCATTCTGGAGTAATTTTGAAAGAATGGAAGGGTTTGTGACGCTTGTTCACCTTTTTGTCTATTTTATTGTCGCCTCTTCGATCTTAAAAGAAAAGCGCGATTGGCATATATGGCTTTTTTCTACTACTGCCGTTGCCTTTTTCATTACCCTTTTTTCCTTTCTTCAACTGATGCGCGGAGCCGCTATCAACCAGGGAGATGTGCGTGTTGACGGAGACCTCGGAAATGCGGCGTATCTAGGAGCATATCTTGTTTTTCATATTTTTTTCATACTTTATCTATGGATATCGGAAGGAAACAGGACCAAAGGTATCAGCGAGTCGGTTGCTGTCGGCGGACTCGGTTACACCATTTATTACTTATGGCGTATTAGTCATCCGGAAACGGCTTTCACGCCGGCCGGCGTTTGGATCGCTTCTGTCGCCGTTGTTATTTCGCTTTTGGCGCTCTGGTTTCGTTTTTCCAATAAAACATCGCTTAAAAATATTGCTGCCGGATGTCTTTATGGCCTTGTACTTGCAGGTCAGGTAGTGATCATTTATTTTACCGCAACAAGAGGCGCAGTCCTGGGGCTTATCGGCGGTATCCTAATCGCATCCCTCTATTTATTTTTAAAGGAAAAGGAGAACCTTAAGATCAAGAAGGGAGGACTTGTGGTTTTTCTATCTGTCGTTGTGATTATAGTCGGATTTATGGCAGTAAAAAATACTTCGTTTGTCCAAAATAATCCCGTACTCTCGCGCTTCGCTTCTATTTCATGGAGTGAAAGCAAGACTCAAGCAAGAGGTTACATCTGGCCTATGGCACTCCGCGGATTTATGGAACATCCGATTCTTGGCTGGGGACAGGAAGGGTTTAACTATGTTTTTCAGAAACATTATGTTCCCGAAATGATTACTCAAGAGCCATGGTTTGATAGGGCCCATAATTCTTTTCTTGATTGGCTTGTTGCGGGTGGCATACTAGGATTTTTAGGTTATATTCTGCTTTATATTTCTGCTTTTGTAATACTCTGGAAGAACAGCGTATTTTCGCAAAAGGAAAGAGCATTATTATTCGGCCTTCTTGCGGCCTATTCATTTCAAAGTCTCTTTATTTTTGACAATCTAATAAGCTATCTATTATTTGTAAGTGTCCTCGCATTGGTAAGCGGAGAAGCTAAGGAAAGTGCCGTAAGTGATGCTAATAAGGAGCGAGAAAAACATATAGGCGTACCGCTTCTTATGACATCGGTCGTGCTCTTTACGATAGTTCTGTTTCTGGTCAACTGGAAAGCCTACGCTCAAAATATTGCCATTATTAAAGCAGAAACTCCGCAACCAGAAGGTGTAGAGAAAAATCTTGAGCTCTTCCAAAAAGCAATATCTTACGGCTCTTTAGGCACAGTTGAGGCACGTGAACAGCTTGAGCAGATCTCGTTTCTGATTCTTGCCGCTCCCAATGCAACTGACGAAATGAAAGTTACTTTTGTAAGAGCTACAATCGATCAATTAGAAAAACAGAAAGAACAGACGCCTTACGATCTCAGGTCTCAATTTAATCTAGGTTATTATTATAGAAATCTCGGTCTTTATGAAAATACCATCAAGGTGCTTGAAAAAGCGCGCCTGCTTTCACCAAAAAAACAGCAGGTTGCCTTTACTTTAGCTAGTGCTTATATAGCCCTTGGACAGGAAAGGAATGATGCGGCTGCAATGGAAAAAGGTCTGAATATCTTGAAAGAAACCTATAATGATGCGCCACAATTTGATCAGGTGAAAATAGCTTATGCCGGAGGACTACTGGTCTCAGGAAAGATAAATGAGACCGTCACTATTTTAAAAATGGTTAATAATCCGAACGGGTTCATTAATAACGATATTTTTCAAAAACTTGTTGAAGGCAACTACACCGACGACGCTATTGGATTCCTCGAAAAAGCGATACAGATTGAACCTTTAAATCCGAATTCTTACACCACACTTTCCAATGTCTACGTTGCATTAAAAAACAAAGATATGGCAGTGAAGTCGCTCGAGAGGCTTTTAGCCGTTATGCCTTCCATGAAGGAAAAAGTTAATTCAGATATCAAAGCCATAGAGGAGTATTTCAAAAGGTAAGGTCGCATATTAGCAAAAGTTTGCAAAAAAACGCCGTTTATGCTACACTTGCCTTGTGAGTCGCAGATAATTTCATTATTGCACTCTATCTAAGCAAACATCAGCACTAGCCCCGCGCAAGCGGGGCTTTGTGTTTGTTGACATTATCTTCTTTTTGGTTATATTTATGATCATGCAAATCATAGGTATTACCGTAAATATCGTTCCGCCAGCACCTAGTAACTGAGGTGCGGTAATTTCTTTTCTTTTCATAAAAGCCGCCCTCAGTCTGGCGGCTTTTATGTTTTCTAGCGGAAGGGAAGATTGTATGTAGCACTTTTCCGCCAGAGCGTATCTGGGTCGTCTCAATAATTTATTGGGCGATTTTGTTCTTTAAAACCAAACAACCAGCAGTATCATGAAACGCATTGTCATAAAAATAGGCACTGGCAACCTCCTGTCCAGGGACGGTTCCTTCTTCGGAAAACAAAAAGCAGAGCTTGTTATGCAGGAAATATCCTCACTTATGAAAGAGGGTTTCGAAATCATCCTAGTCACAAGCGGAGCAATTAAAACAGGAGAAGCTGCTCTTTGGCGCAATCCTGAGAGGAGGAATATTAGCAAAAGTGTTTTAGCAGGAGTAGGCGCGAGACACCTTCTCAATTTATGGGGAGATGCTCTCCCAGAGGGGTTTGAGCTTGCTCAAATCTGGCTTACCTACGCCAACTGGCAGAATACGAATGAATACAAAAAAATCCGAGAGAATGTCATCTCTTGCTTGGAGTCCAAAATTATTCCTCTTGTGAATGAGAACGACATTGTAGCGGATGACGAGATCCGTTCGATGGAAGAAGGTATAAGCGAAAATGACCGGCTGGCTAGAATGGTGGCAGAGATGGTCGAAGCTGACGGTGTTCTTTTCCTTACCAAAAGCGGAGGAGTATATGATTCACGGATTTCCCAGCGCCGTCCGCAAATCTTGTACTCTATTTCAAAGCAGGAGGCACATAGCTACATCTCGGCATTCCAAAGATCCTTATCTGGAAAAGGGGGAATAGAGGCAAAAATTACTGAAGCCTGTAAATGCATAGATCTTGGTATGAGAGCTGCTATTGCAGGCATCTTGCCTCGGGTTGTTCTCGATTTCGCTCATGGAAAAGATGTCGGCACTATTGTGACGGCTTGATATGGCATGGACTTGCACCTTTGTGCAAGTCCATTTTTTTGTATATGATAGCCATGTTGTTTCTGGCGATGGCCGATCGCTGCACTCACAATGATGTTTGCATTTGGAGCCCGCACTGATCGGCCATCGTTGGATGCAAGACCTATTAGAATGAATAAAAAACCCATACAGATTGAAAACGATGTCCCGCTCTCGGGACTTTCGACATTTAAGGCAGGAGGCTCTGCGTCTCATTTTTTCCGCATAAAAAATAAAGAAGAAATTAAATCTGCAGTAAATTTCGCAAAAGAGCAAGATCTGCCGATTTTTGTATTGGGAGAAGGTTCAAATGTGCTTTTTTCAGATGATGCTTTTTCTGGGCTTGTTATCAAACTCGAGAACAAAGGCATTAGAGTAAGTAAAGAAGCAAAAAAACAAAAAAGCGAAGAAGGAAAAACAGAAGATAAAAGAAAAGAAAAGAAAATTTTGATTACAGCTGAATCAGGAGAAACTTGGGATAAGTTTGTGGTGTGGACATTAGGGAAGGGTTTTTATGGTCTTGAAAATCTGTCCGGTATTCCTGGAACAGTAGGAGGAGCTCCTATACAGAATATTGGCGCATACGGAAAGGAAGTAAAAGATTTTATAGAGTCAGTAGAAATATTTGATACTGAGGCGCTCCGATCAAAAATTTTATCCAATATTGATTGTAAATTTTCTTATCGTGACAGTATTTTTAAAAGGAGAGAGAATAAAAATCTTATTGTTACGGCAGTGACATTCAAACTTTCATCATTGCCAAGTGTGATGATTGTATATAAAGATCTGAAAGAATATTTCAAGGGCAAGAATTCATTGCCTACGCCACAGGAGGTAAGAGATGCCGTTCTTTCGGTCCGCGCCAAGAAATTTCCAAATCTGAAGACACACGGTACTGCCGGCTCGTTTTTTAAAAATATCATATGCGATGAGGCAGACGCTGGTACTTTTTTGAAAAGTTATCCGGATTTGCCGGCATACCCATATGGAAATGACAAAGTAAAAATTTCTACAGCATATATCTTGGATAAGATCTGCGCTCTTAAAGATTTTAGGATAGGAGATGTGGGGCTTTTTGCAAGCCAGCCGCTCGTGGTAGTAAATTATGGAAACGCCACCTCTAAGGAAATCAAGGATTTTATTTCAAAAGTAAAAAAAATCGTGAAAGAAAAAACTGGATTAGAGCTCCAAGAGGAGGTAGTACTTGTGTAAATTAAATTTCTGTGCTACTGTGCTCGGTCTATGAAAGCAATTGCTCATTTCACACAGTCACAGCTTGAAGGGCTCCTTGCAGGGGCTCTTGAATCTCTCACTCAATACCTCCAACTGATCTTCAAGTGCGCAGTTCAATCTCAGGGATTGATGAGGATTACTTTGGAGAGGGAGGTTAAACCTTTGACAAAGGCACTTGGGAAGGAATTCAATGGGTTGTCGGACAGCCAGCGCGAAGAGCTCAGACACTTTGCTCGCGAGAAAGGATTTGATCCTGACATCGCGATGGCCTTCATTGACGAAGTCTTCCGTTCTGTGACTAAATCAGAAAAGACCGAATAACGGCAGGGCGAGACAATCATCTCGCTCTTTTTTTATAAATTTTTTTAAAATTTAGCGCAGGTTTTTTTCCGATGAATAATTTTTTTCCGCGAGAAAAATCTTTTAAAGTTATCCACACTTTTTTTCGAAATGATGTTGTGTATAAGGCAAGTTAGTTAGATAATTATCGTAATGCTCGATCTGTCTCCGGTCGCGGACAGGACGAGAAGCGACTTAAAAGCAAAATTATAGTTTCGTTCTTTTCACCACTTTATCTCACTAAAATATATTTGCTGGGAAGAACAAACAACAAGCACTATGGCTAAGAAAAAGAAAGGAAAGAAGAAAAGACAATAATCTTTTTAAAACCCCGCTTTAATGCGGGGTTTTAATTTTGCACATAAATTATAAAGAGGAGGATGAGAGTATCGTTTTTTTATGTTAAACTAGCCGCCTATGGCTTTATTTAAAGGTTTATTTGGCAGTACCAGCGAACGTGCGATTGCTACAACCAAAAAGACGATAGAAAAGATAAATTCGATCGAGGCGGAAATGAAGGCATTGTCCGATGATAGCTTGAAGGCTAAAACAGGAGAATTTAAAAGTCGTATTCTCCAAGGGGAATCGCTTGACGATATTCTTGCGGAAGCGTTTGCAGTTGTGAGGGAGACCGCGAAGAGAACGCTTGGCATGCGTCATTTTGATGTTCAGCTTATTGGCGGTGTTATGCTTCATCAGGGCAAAATTACCGAAATGCGCACAGGTGAAGGAAAAACTCTTGTTGCAACTTTGCCTCTTTATCTAAATGCGCTCAAGGGTCTTGGCGCAGAGTTGATTACTGTTAACGACTATCTTTCTCGCCGAGACGCGGTTTGGATGGGCGAAGTTTTTGATTTTCTTGGGCTTTCTGTCGGCGTCATCAATCACGATACATCATATCTTTATGATCCTGCCCATAAAGAGCTTGATACTGCACGAGATGAAATTGCTTCTTTTAAGGTTGTCTATGAATTTCTTCGACCAGTGTCCCGACGAGAGGCATACGCAGCGGATGTAACTTACGGCACTAATAACGAATTTGGATTTGATTATCTGCGCGACAACATCTCATACCGCAAAGACGAATTGCGCCAAAGAAGCCATCATTTTGCGATAGTTGACGAAGTAGACTCTATTCTAATCGATGAAGCAAGGACACCTTTAATTATTTCAGCACCCGCGCAGAGATCCGAGAATCTGTATGTTACTTTTGCGGGTATTGCTAGGAAATTGGCGCAGGATGAAGATTACACAATAGACGAAAAGCACCGTTCTATTGCAATGACTGACAAAGGAATAGAAAAATCGGAAAAATTCTTAGGCGTAGAAAATATTTATACCGATAAAGGCATCAAGTATGTGCATCATCTTGAAACTGCAGTGCGCGCTAAAGCACTTTTCCAAAAAGACAAAGAATATGTGGTCAAGGATGGCGAGATAATCATTGTTGATGAGTTTACAGGCAGAATGCAGCCGGGCAGGCGCTGGTCCGAAGGTCTTCATCAAGCTATTGAGGCAAAGGAAGGAGTTGCGATCAAAGAGGAGAGCCGCACCTATGCATCTATCACTTTCCAGAATTATTTCCGCCTTTATAAAAAGCTTTCCGGAATGACAGGAACAGCTGCGACTTCCGCGGAAGAATTTTCAAAAGTCTACGGACTTGAGACGATAGTTATTCCAACGCACAGGGATATAAACAGAAAGGACAAGAATGATCTCATTTTCAGGACAGAAAGCGGCAAAATGAAAGCCATCGCCCGCAAAGTTAAAGAGCTCTATCAGAAAGGCCAGCCGGTCCTTATCGGCACAGTATCTATCGAGAAGAACGAAATGCTTGCTTCATATCTAAAACGCGAGGGTGTGCCGCACGAGCTTTTGAATGCCAAGAACCATGAAAAGGAAGGAGAAATAATCGCTTCTGCTGGACGAAAAGGCGCTGTAACTATAGCCACGAACATGGCAGGGCGCGGAGTGGATATAAAGCTTGGAGGAGTGCCGTATGAAGAAACAAAAGCGGAAGAAATAAAAAGTTTTGGAGGACTTTTTGTTTTGGGAACGGAGAGGCACGAAGCGAGAAGAATTGACAATCAGCTTCGCGGACGTTCAGGACGTCAAGGAGACCCTGGAGAAACACAGTTTTTCGTATCCCTTGAGGACAATCTTATGCGTGTTTTTGCTTCCGACATGATAAAGAATATGATGACGCGGTTTAACATTCCGGAAGATGAGGCGATAGAGAACCGTTTGATAACCCGTTCGCTTGAAACTGCGCAGACACGCATTGAAGGATTTCATTTTGATTCCCGCAAGCACACTCTTGAGTTTGATGATGTGATGAACTATCAGAGAAAGATTATCTACGAAAAAAGGCGCAGAGTCCTCTTAGGAGTTACGGAAAATATTTTGGCGCTTCTTGCTGAAATGGTCGGCGAAGATGAAAAAGTATCTCAAATCATTGATGAAAAGAAAAAAGAACTTGGTCCCGAGCAGTTTGCGGAAGGAGTGAGGGCACTTCTCCTGCAGACCATCGACCTTTTTTGGATGGATCATCTGGAGATGATGGATTATCTTAGAGGAAGCGTAAATTTGCGCGCCTATGGCCAGCGCGATCCGTTAGTTGAATACAAAAAGGAAGGACTGAAGCTTTTCAAAGAAATGGAGAGGGCGATAGGAGATACGGTGGCAGAGGCGCTTCTCAAGGTTAAAGGAGTTATGAAGAGAGATGTGGAGGCACCAGGCATTGAATTTCATGAAAGCACTTTAGCGCCAGTTCAGACGACTCCCAAGCTTTCCGTAAGTTCTCCGCAAAAAATTTCAGGCGAGAAGATAGGTAGAAATGATCCATGCTTATGTGGCGCAATAAATCCCGCTACAGGTATGATTTATAAATATAAGCATTGCGGTATGATAAATGCTCCACATCACAAAAAATAGAAAAAGCCTGTCCCGTATCAATCCGACGATAGGAGGATTTGCTTCGGGATGCGGTGAACTCAACACGGAAGAGCATCAGAAACTGATCGGACTGAAAAAAACATAACCAAAAATTTTAGCAGTTATGGTAGAAATAATTTTTGAGACCCATAGTACGACGACAGATAATGAGAACGACATTGCCTCTGGATGGGCGGATTCAGCATTATCAGGCTTAGGCATCTCTCAAGCTAAGCAATTAAGAGAAAGATATAAAAATATTCACCTGGATGCAGTATTTTGCTCTGACCTAAAACGTTCATACGAGACAGCAGAGATTGCCTTCGGTAATAAATTTCCAATTATAAAAGACAGTCGTCTTAGAGAATGCAATTATGGTAAACTCACAATGATATCTACCGAGGCTCTCAAAAAGCAAAAGGCTAATTATATAAACAAACCATTTCCTAATGGGGAGAGTTATGACGAGACTACAGAGAAAGTGAGAGCGTTTCTTAAGGATTTGATTGGGAGATATGATAGTAAAAAAGTGATGATAATCGGACACAGAGCAACCCAATATGGTTTGGAACATTTAATTAATAAAGTTCTCCTTGAGGAAGCCGTTTTAGCTTCTTGGAAATGGCAGCCGGGATGGACCTATAAATTGGAAATATCATGAAATCGTAATAAAAAAAGAGCCGCATTACTGCGACTCTTTGTTGTCTTTTGAGTTTGCCAAGAGCCCACTTAAGATCGGATAAATCATTGTCCACGTAATAGGAAAGTTTGATTCACCAATTATCTTTAAGTGATGCCTCAGATCAATACTATGATCAATGACGCTCGGATTAGATGCTGAGCACTCAGACTGAACTGACGCCAGATAACTACGTTTCATCCATACGCCAAACCCTTCTCCTCTACCTTGCGGCGGAGGAAAAAAGAAGCGATCTTCTAATGGTTCAGTAAGAGCGATGCCCAATGTATTAGCGACACCTCTTATATGATCCGGAGTCATTTTGATCGCTCCGGTCTCCAGTTTCGAGATATACAGTCCTATTGGGTCCGCTATGTGCTTGAAGACGCTTTTTATCCTCTCTCCAAATTTTTGTTGGGTGAGGTCAAGATCCTTTCTGATCCGGCGAAGCCAAACGGGAGCAAGTATTTTTTCTGGTTGCGATTCTGGTGTAGAGTTCATTAAGGTGAGTTAGTTGTGAGTTTGCCGTGACCGCATCCTTTACCTTCCCAAAAGGGCACGACAATATCTCCAGGAAGCAATAGTGCTTCTAGAGAAAACACGGCTCGAAAATAGACTTCATCGTAATAATGGCGTTTATGCGAGTTGCTCAGCATTTTTGCGTGGTTATCGTTTACTAGTTGGAAAGCATCCCACTTTTGATTGCACAAAGCGATGTCCTCGTGGCGAAAGTAATAGTCCTCAACAGACTCACAGTTTTCAACTGTAAGTCCACATCCCCATATTGCAATCGGTCTGCAAGGGGAAAAGATTCTTAATACAATGATTTTGATGACCTCAACACCATCAAATTTCTGTCCGAGTTCTATTTTCATACTCTTATCCTTTCAGGTTTGTTGTTAAATAACAGTTTTGACAATTATCTCATAAGGTAGTATAGTAGTAAATACTGTCGTAACAATCCGACAACACAAATGAAAGATGACATAAAAGCCTTGTTTTCATTGAATGAAATCGAATCAATTCTTTTCGAAGAGCTTTTTAATAGGGGTAGGGCTCGCGTGACTGACCTGAATAGGTCTTTAAAGATTCCGCGTCCAACTCTCTATGCGCATCTCGCTTCAATGCAGGAAAAAGGAGTCATCACAGAGAGCAAAGCGGCATCCACTACTTGGTTTTCACTTTCGTCACCGGAAGCACTTCAGAAGATTTTTGATAAAGAAGCTGAGGAAATAAAACTAAAGAAAAATCTGTTTGAGAAAAATATTTTTCCTTTACTTCAGAAAAACAGAAAAGAAAAACCTGATAATCCAACTTTAAGAGTTTTTGAAGGAAAGGAGGGGGTAAAACAGGTGCTTGTCGATCTCATTTTGAGCAAAGATATAGAGTCTTTTACTTTTTGGCCGATCGAAACAATATTACAGACTCTTGGGGAGGACTTTTTTGTAACGCTAAATAAAGAGAGAATAAAAAGAAATATATGGACAAATGCAATCTGGCCTGCAGATCAGGTGGTCGACATAAAAAAGTTTCCATTTCTTGGTTTTGGAAAAGATTTCAAACGGGAAATAAGGATTGCGCCAAAAGGAGTAACTTCAACCATGGGATATTGGATCTACGGGAATAAAGTTGCGTGCGTGTCTTCGACAAAAGAGATGCTAGGATTTATCATTGAGAGTAAAGAATTCGCTGAGATGCTCCGCTCTCAGCATCAATTTATTTGGAAATCGAGTAAGAGGATAACTGATTTGCCTGATGAAGCAAGTAATTTTATTAAACAACTATGATTTACTCTTTTTTTGATAAAAAAATTCAAAATGAATACTGCGCTAAAAAACACTTATAACAAAATTGCCGTAGACTGGCATAAAGATCACTCAAGCGATAATTGGTGGATTTCTTCTACTGATGCTTTTATTTCTATGTTAAAACAAGGTGATCACGTGCTTGATGTAGGATGTGGAGGCGGGACAAAATCTAAATACTTGTTTGATAACGAACTAGAGGTCACTGGCATTGATTTTTCGGAAAAGATGATTGACATTGCCAGACGACAAGTTCCGAGAGGAGAATTTCACATTTTGGATTTGAAGGACATAAAAAAGCTGAAAGACTCATTTGATGGTATCTTTATTCAGGCAGTATTGCTGCATATTCCAAAAAAAGAAATAGAAAAGACATTGAGAATTATTATTAAAAAACTCAATAACAACGGATATTTATATGTTGCAGTAAAAGAGAATAATGTGAAAGGAATAGAAGAAGAAATAAAAGTTGAACATGACTACGGATACAAGTACCAGAGATTTTTCAGTTACTTTTCACTTGATGAAATGAAATCCTATTTTAAAAAAATCGGTTTGAAAATTGTTTTTGCAAAAGTGATATCATCAGGTGATACTCGTTGGATTCAAGTAATAGGGAAAAAGGATCATGAAAAATAAAATCAAAGTTATCATATTTGACCTTGATGATACGCTCTACGATACGAGTAATCGTCTGCCTGGAAAGAACTCACCGAATTTCGCGGATATGAAATTGCTTTCTGGAGTGCGAGAAACTTTAGAACAAATTAAGACGAAAAAAATTTTGCTGACGCATGGAGTAAAAGAAATACAAGAGAAAAAAATAGATACACTTGGCATTCGGGGTCTTTTTGACGAAATAATAATTGTGCCTTCAAATACGGACAAGATTCCTATTTTTGAAAAAATTGCCAAAGAATACCCTGATCCTGAAACAGTCATGGCAGTAGGCGACAGGCGGGATGCAGAGATACGCTACGGCAATATGCAAGGATTTGTAACGGTTTTAGCGTCAGGATTCAAATACAAAAATCTGCTTCCACAGGATGATTCTGATGTTCCTGTCCATAAGATCAAGAGTTTCAGAGAGCTTGGAGGCATAATTGCCTCTTATTGATTGTACATGTTAAGTGGGGTATTATTAGTCGCATATGAAAGAGCATAAACTAGAAATATATCTTTATTTCGCTCTCTTAGCCGCGGCACTGTTTTTGACATACAAGATCTTTGAACCGTATCTTTATGCCATAATTTTTGCCGCTATATTTGCTGTAATTTTTAATCCTCTCCATAAAAGAGTTAAACGAGAAATGGGCAGGCACCACTCACTTGCCGCACTCATAACCTTGCTTATTGTTTCTTTATTGGTCTTACTTCCTCTCATTCTTTACGGTATACAGCTTTCCGATGAAGTTAAAAATTTCTATGATTATGCATTTGGAGCGATGCAGGGCGGAGGCGTAATGGCCAAGCTTACTTCTTCGCTCAACAACCTGATTTCCACCACTTCTCCTTTTGGTGTCCAATGGCCGGTTTTTGATGTTGCAGAAACAGAAACTTACATATTCCAATTTCTCTCATGGATTAGGGGGCACTTTGGCGATATTTTCGCCGGGCTTACTAAATTTTTCTTCAACATCTTTATATTTTTGTTTGCTTTCTATTATTTCTTGCGTGATGGAGAAGAGATACGAAACAAAATTATCAAAATAAGCCCTTTTCCTGACGACCGCGATGAAGAGATCTTGGCGAGACTACGCCTTGCGATAGTGTCAGTAGTCAAGGGTTCAATATTCGTAGCGTTGATACAAGGATTTTTAACTGGTCTTGGTTTTTATATGTTTGGAATCCCTTCGGCGCTATTATGGGGAGGAGTAACGGTCATCGCGGCGCTCGTGCCTGCTGTCGGAACGTCGCTTGTGATATTGCCCGGCATTTTATATCTGTTCTTTATCGGCGAGACATCGCACGCTATCGGACTTTTGATCTGGGGAGTATTTTCTGTGGGACTTATAGACAATATTTTAGGGCCAAAGCTCGTCGAAAGAGGCATCAAGATACATCCTCTGCTCATTCTTCTTTCAGTATTGGGAGGTATTGCGTTTTTCGGTCCTACAGGATTTCTATTAGGGCCTATAGTGCTCACATTTCTTTTCACTCTTTTTGATATTTACAAGACGATTATCGTCAAAGAAAAAACCCTCTCGTAATGCCAATAAATGTGATAGAAACAAGGGGCCTTGTCAAAGACTTCGGCGATTTTAGGGCTGTCGATCATCTTGACCTTAACATAGAAGAAGGGAAGATTACTGGTCTTTTGGGGCCGAACGGTGCCGGCAAGACGACCACAATTCAGATGCTTCTGGATATCATCACCCCGACAGAGGGAACCATTAAAATCTTTGGCAAAGAATTTCCGCGCTTTAAGGAGCAAGCGCTCGCAAAGATGAATTTCTCATCGCCCTATGTATCGTTGCCTACGAATCTCACAGTCATAGAGAATCTTTTGACATTTGCGCGACTGTATTCCGTTCCTAATCCAAAAAAAAAGATAGCTGAGCTTGCGGATTTCTTTGAGATACAACACCTTCTGCCTAGAATCACAATGTCCTTATCTACTGGTCAGCTGACGAGAGTCAATCTCACCAAAGCTTTCATCAATGACCCGAAACTTCTGCTTCTAGATGAAGCGACGGCATCTCTGGATCCGGACATAGCGGACAAGACTCGTAAGGCCCTAAAAAAGATACAGAGCGAGCGGGGAGTGTCCATTCTTTACACCTCGCACAACATGGTGGAGATTGAGGAGCTTTGCGATTATGTGATATTTATCAATAAAGGCAAAATCCGCGAAGAAGGCACGGCCAAAGAGCTTGTAGAGAAATTCGGCCACAAAGACTTGAACGACGTGTTTATTACAATAGCCAGAGAGGAAGATTAATATGAGTTTTATACGAATTTACGCCATCATAATGAGACATTTGTATCTGTACAAAGGACGATCCTTGCCCCGTTTTCTTGACATTTTATTTTGGCCGGTTGTTACTATTCTTACTTGGGGCTTCCTTTCTCTATATTTGAACGATATCAATCTTTCAAACCTGAATTTTGTCTCAATCATTTTAGGCGCGGTGATATTCTGGGAAATCACTCAGCGCACCCAGCAATCCATATCTATTTATTTCCTAGAGGATGTCTGGGAGAAAAATTTCCTCAATATTTTCGTCACTCCACTTACTTTGGCCGAATTCTTTTCGGCAAGTTTTATTTTAGGCGTGATAAAGATCATCATCACCTGTGCAGTACTTTTCGTCATCTCCTTTTTTCTCTATCACTTCAATCTATTTATGCTCGGCTTCACTTTAATCCCATATGTCGCAAATCTTTTTTTATTCGGTGTTTCGGTAGCGCTTTTCATCAATGCCATAATCCTTCGCTTCGGCACTTCCGCCCAAGTGCTTGCATTCGGCGTGATTTTTATAATCCAGCCTATTAGCGCCGTTTATTATCCCGTATCAGCATTGCCTCTCTGGATCCAGCCGGTCTCTTCCATTATTCCAGTAACCCATGTATTTGAAGCGATGCGTGAAACTATGCAGGGAGTACCATTTAACATACAATCCTTCCTTATTGCTACTTTTCTTAACATAGCGTATCTTCTTGTTGCGTGGCTTTTTTTTAAGCACATGTTTGCAAGTGTCAAAAAGAAAGGCCTCTTACTTAAAGTTCAAAATTAAAAAATACGACACAAATTACAAATGAGTACGAATGACACGAATAAAAAAAATAAAACAATCATCACACACAGTGGCACATTTCATGCAGATGATGTCTTTGCGGTGGCTACATTTGTTTTGGCGCACGGAGGCGAGGAATGGCAGATTGTGCGTTCGCGAGAAAAGGAGGTTGTAGAGGTGGCAGATGCTGTTATCGATACGGGAAGCGTCTATGATCAAAAAACAATGCGCTTTGATCATCATCAGGCAGGGGGAGCAGGAATGCACGAAAATAGCATTCCCTATGCGGCTTTCGGGTTGGTGTGGAAAGAATATGGCACGCTAGTTTGCGGAGGAGATTTTTTTATCACAAAGCAGATAGAAGATAGCTTGGTGTCAGCTCTGGACGCACACGACAACGGAGTCAAGATTTACGAAGAGCTCTACTCTATATCTCCCTTCGAGCTATCTCGTTATGTGAGTGCATTCAATCCGACGTGGCTTGAGGAAGAGCGGTGGGGCGAGAAAAGCGAAGAAAAAAAGTTAGAAATATTTTTGAAGCTTGTAGATTGGGCGAAAGAGCTAATTCTCCGCGAGATAAAAAGGCACAAAGACAAAAATATTGCATACACACAGGTGAAGGAAATTTATGAGAAGTCTTTTGATAAGCAAATTATTATTTTAGAAAAGTATCTACCTTGGCAAGATGCTCTCCTAGAATATCCAGAGCCGCTTTTTGTACTTTACCCAGCGGATGTTGGCATGTATGGAAATTGGGTGATAAGGACAGTACCAAAAGAAAAAGGTTCATTTGAATCAAGAAAGCTTTTGCCGAAATCATGGGTTGGCAAAAAGGACGAGGAGCTTGCCAATGATACGGGCATTTCGGATGCAATCTATTGCCATAACAATGGATTTCTTGCCACAGCAAAGAGCAGGGAAGGCGCTATCAAATTAGCAGAGCTTGCTCTAAAAGAAAAATAAAATGGCGTTTATTGACGAGCTTAAAATTTTTGCGAGGGCGGGGAAAGGCGGCGATGGCGTCGTCAGGTGGCTTCATGAGAAGGGCAAAGACAAGGCGGGGCCTTCGGGCGGCAACGGTGGCAACGGTGGCAGCGTCTATATCCGCGCAATAGGCGATCTCGCAATGCTGGGGAGGTATAAATCGCAGAAAAAGTTTGAAGCGAAAGGAGGCGACGCTGGATTCAGGAACAGCATGCACGGCAAGGGAGCGCCGGACCTTTACATTGATTTGCCGGTAGGAAGCGTAGTCAAAAATTTGAACACCGGTGAAGTGTTTTCTTTGGACAAACGCGGACAAACGGAGATGATTTTGAAGGGTGGCCGCGGTGGCGTCGGCAATGAAGCATTCAAAAGCTCCGTCAACCGCTCTCCGGAGCAATTCACTCTAGGCCAAGCGGGAGAAGAAGCGGAATTTGAAATAGAGCTCCAGATTGTGGCGGATGTCGGGCTAGTGGGATTGCCTAACGCCGGCAAATCTTCGCTTTTGAATGCTTTGACCCACGCTCACGCCAAAGTGGGCGCTTATGCATTCACGACGATTGAGCCGAATCTCGGCGATCTTTACGGGCTAATTCTTGCTGATATCCCAGGCCTTATAGAAGGAGCAGCGGAGGGCAAGGGGCTTGGAGATAAGTTTCTCCGGCATATCAGGCGGACGCGGGTGCTCTTGCATTGCATATCGGCGGATTCGGAGGATTTTAAAATCACATACAAGATAATCCGCGATGAGCTCAAAAAGTTTGATACAGCTCTTCTAGAGAAAGAAGAAATAATCCTTATCACCAAATCCGACCTCTCGGATGCCGACACTATAAATGCAAAAATAAAAAAACTTTCTTCAAAGACGGGTCTTTGGGCGAGCAAGAAAACTATCGTCGTGTCTATCTATGACGATGAATCTCTGAAACACCTGGCAAGCTTTCTTACCAGCCAGTATAAATGATATGAAGTCAATAATAGCATTAAGCTTTTCTCTGGCCAAAGCCAATTTCAAGCTTCGCAATGAAGGAAGCTATCTTGGGCTTCTTTGGTATCTTTTGAATCCGCTAGCCTTATTTTTTCTCCTATGTGTTCTTTTGTTGGGGTCATTTCTAAAATTTAATCTAAGCTAGATGCTTCTTTATGAAAGCCCTCCCCGATCCTGATTTCAAATATTTTTCAAGTTCAAATGCTTTATATCTATCGTCAATCG
>DATDXX010000022.1:0-33134 GCA_036517135.1 Minisyncoccota bacterium
GATATACACATCCGTGAGCCCAGCCACCATCACGATATCCCCAGAGCTTGCTTCGCCGACTTCTTTTCTCATAAGGCCTTCAAATGTGTAAAGCTTGGTGATTCTGTATTTCCTGATCTCTCCACTTTGCTTTTTAAGAAATACATCAGAATTAAATTTTATTTTACCGGAATAAATGCGGCATATAGCCAGGCGTCCGAGGAAATTGTCATAAGCAAGATTGAACGCTTGGGCTCGGAGTTCTCCTGCCTCGCCGGCAGGCGGGTTATCATCATCTCGGTTGGCAGGGGGCACATGCACCAAAATCATATCCAAAAGCGGGTCAAGATTTTTTTTCTCGTCATTTACATTTTTCATCGCCATACCTTCTCTGCCGATGGCGTAGACGGTGGGGAAGTCCAATTGCTCTTCGTTAGCTCCGAGCTCCAAAAATAGCTCCAGCACCTCATCGTGCGCCTCTTTTATCCTCGCCGCCGGCTTGTCTATTTTGTTTATGACTACAATCGGCTTTAGCCGCAGCTCCAAGGATTTCTTCAGCACGAATCTCGTCTGCGGCATTGGGCCCTCTTGAGCATCTACTACAAGAAGCACACAATCAATAGAGCGAAGTACCCGCTCTACCTCGCTCCCAAAATCGGCATGTCCGGGCGTGTCCACTATATTTATCTTAGTTCCTTTGTAATTTACGGAGGTATTTTTGGCATAGATAGTAATACCGCGCTCCTGCTCGAGCGCGTTTGTATCCATGGTAGTGCCTTCCTCCGCCATACCCGTCTGTTTCATCAGGGCATCAGTAAGCGTGGTCTTCCCATGGTCCACATGGGCTATTATCGCTATGTTTCTGATTTCCATTGTTTTTCTTTATTGCTCGATAGCTTCTCCTCCAGCGCCACAGAATATTTTTGTACTCAAAAATTTCTTATGTTCTCGCCATCGATACGGCTCCGAAATGTCGCCTCCGGAGAACTATCTTGCGCCTAAGCTATCTAAATAAAAAATCCGCGGTGCGGACTGGTCCATTTAAACATATTTTCCGGCTTTTTACAATGTCGGCTTTGGCGGGGTGGGTGCGGAAGAGAGCCCAAGACGGCGGAGATTTTTGATGACGAAGAATATTGAAAAGGCGATGATGATGAAATTGACCACATTGTTGAGGAAGCTCCCGTATTTGATGCCCGCAAATGCCAAAGACGAAAAATTCACATTGCCGATGAGAAATCCGATCAGAGGCATAATGATGTCATCCACGAGGGAAGTGACGATTTTGCCGAATGCTCCTCCGATAACGACGCCCACAGCCAGGTCCATCACATTACCTTTCATTGCAAACGCTTTGAATTCTTGGATTGTCTCCTTGATCATTGGTTTTTAAATCTTATGTGCCGTACTGCAGGCAATACAGATAGCACGATAATGATGAGAACGATAGGCAAGATATATCTGTCGGGGTCGGGGATTACAGATCCTAAGAAATACCCAAGCAGAATCATGCCGAAAGTCCAGATGAACCCGCCAACGATATTATAAGCGAAAAATGTGCGATATTCCATAGAGCCCACTCCGGCGAGAATCGGCGTAAATGTCCTCACTATTGGCATAAAGCGGGCAAGGATTATGGCTTTCTTGCCGTACTTACCGAAGAATTCTCTGGACCTTTCTATATGCTTTTTGTTGAAGAAGAAAGAATTCTCCCTTGAGAAAAGCGCAGGGCCCACCTTTTTCCCAAACGCGTATCCCACATTGTCGCCGAGGACGGCAGCAATAAATGAGCCCACAAGGAGCACTGGCAAGGAAAGCAAAGACTGTGAGGCCAAAAGTCCGGCAGTAAATAGAAGCGAATCTCCGGGGAAGAAAAACCCGAAAAACAATCCCGACTCGGCAAAGATAATAGCAATGACGCCGATAATTCCTACCGCTTCTATCAGAAATTTTGGATCAAGATATTGCATCATTTTTTTGATTTATTTTTTCAATTACAAATTTGTATTGATGCTGTATATCTTGTAGAGCTGTCTTTAGCCCAAATTGATCAAATCCCACTGCTATTATATCTGGCTTTATTTCTTTCAAATCAGTCCATTTATTGAGCTCTGCATCTCCGATAGTCACCCCTACCGCAATATGTAAATCCTCTACAGCTTCTCGTCTCTGCTTTGAGCTTTGCATGGGCACTCTACCCTTTCTTTGTAGTACGCTTTCGTCTGATGCTACTGATACATGGAGTATCCCTAGCTTTGTGGCCTCATTTAGAAAAAAAACATGTCCTAGATGCAAGCCGTCAAAGGTGCCGAAGGCAAGCACTTTTTTCGCTTGCTCGTTTTCCATAAAGTGCTAATATGGTATCACAATTTAATAGTATCAAGAAGACGGGGAGAGCACTGGCTCTGTAATCCGTCTGGCAACCTACCAAAAGCAAGGTGCCCCCTCCAGCCCGCAAGGGAAAGATAAATCGTAATTCTTTCCCTCTCGGGAAAGTTTTTTGTAAATAATAAAAATCATATTTATGTTAAGAACAGCAGAAGCGGTATCAATAGGCCATCCGGACAAAATTTGCGATCAGATATCAGACGCAATTCTTGACGCATGCCTCAAGGACGATCCGAAATCGAGAGTCGCGATAGAGACGATGGGAGGGCACGGAATTATTTCTATCACAGGCGAGCTTACGACCAAGACATATGTGAACATGCGCGAAATTGCACAGCAGATATATCGCGATTGCGGCAACAACGATCAGATAGGAGTGAATGTGAATGTGGTGGAGCAAAGCCCGGAGATTGCTGGCGGAGTGGATATGGAAGGCGCGGGCGATCAGGGGATAATGGTGGGCTATGCCACGAGTGAGACGCCGGAGATGCTTCCTCTGGAGGTGGTGCTCTCCCGGAAGCTTGCAAAAGCGATGGGCAGACATGATGGCAAAAGCCAAGTGACGGTAAAGGACGGTAAGGTGGTAAAGGTCTTAACTTCTCTCTGCTCATCCGGAGATATGTCTGATGTGACACTTGAAGAGACAATGAAAAATGAAATCCTTCCGCATTTCGATGGAGATTGGGAGGCTTTAAAAAAGGTGTGGCTACAAAATCCGAATGGGGAATGGACGATAGGAGGGTTCACCGCAGATACGGGGCTGACAGGAAGAAAGCTTGCGGTGGATAATTATGGGCCGAATATTCCTGTCGGGGGCGGATGCTTCTCGGGCAAGGATGCCACAAAGGTGGATAGAAGCGCCGCATATATGGCTAGAAAAATCGCAGTGGACTATTTAAAGAAAAGAAAAGCTAAGGAAGTGTTCGTTCATATCGCGTATGCTATCGGCGTGGCGGAGCCACTTATGGCTGTGGTGGATATTGATGGCGTGCAGGAAGAGATAAAGGGCTATGACCTAAAACCGAAAGCAATTATAGAATTCTTAGATTTACGCCGCCCCCAATTCCGCGAGACAGCTAAGTACGGCCACTTCGGCAACGGTTTTACTTGGGATAGGTAGGATTATGCAACATCAGAGGGGTTAAATCTTTTTGAAATTATTTTCCATATCCCCGATATTTCTTCATCTCTGGTGCATCCAATTAGCTGTAACCTAAAAACAGGGATAGCATCAATTTCCACAGATGTGGTGTTTGTATCTTTTAACCATTTTTCTGCGGAAACTAGTTGTAAAAAAATTCCAGGATTTTGAAATTTTTCTTGTAATTCCGGTGTTATTTTTTTTGCAAAAACATCGATCTTTTTGGCTATTTCTATATTATCACTAGAAGGCAACAGTATTTGGATGTACGACCCCCACATATCATTCGTTCCGATTTGCCCGATTCCAGAATTGCTAGCTATAGTTTCTATTCCTGCATTTCTCAACGCCCTTACTGCAGGCAAGATCTCAGGGTCAATACTTGATTCATCGTAAATAGTGTTTACAAAGCCGGGTTCTTTTTCCTGGTCTTCCATAAACATAAATTATATCAGATAAAAGATTTTTATATTTATTGTTTCTTTACTTCTTTTTAAAAATCTAGACTTCCATTACCTCCTGTTTTTTGGCGAGTCCTAATACAGCAATAAGCACAATAATCATTCCAACAATTTGCATCGGAAGTAGCTTTGCATCAATAAATACAAAGTTTACAAGAACGGCTGCAACAACGAATCCGAGCTCCGCAATGGTTGCAACTGATGCAGGGGTGTTTCTAAGTCCTTTGTAGTAGATAAGAAGGCCGACTGCGCCTGAAACCATAGACATCACAAATAAGAATAAGTAACTTTGCGCGGAAATAGATGGCATTGTTGCTATATCACCGCTTACGATATTCCAGATTAAGAGAAATAGAAATCCGATAAAAAACCGCGCCACAGTCACTTCTTTCCATTCAAGCTCCTTTAGTGTAATTCTTCCTAAGACTGTGCCTGCGCCCCAAAGCAATGCAGCTATAAGAGCTAATAATATTCCGATAAAATGAGGACTCCAAATTTCTCCTTCATAAACACGCGGAACAAGGTCTGGGAAAGATATTAGGTAGGCCCCAAAAATTGCAAGTAGGGCAAGTTGCCAGAACCATTTTCCAAATTTTTCTCGAAGTAGATAATAGGCTAGAAATACTGCGATAAAGGGCTGGAGCTTCTGAAGAAGAATTGCGGCAGAAGGATTTAGATAATGAAAAGCTTCAGTGAAAGCAATGAGCGCTAAAGCTGATGATCCGATGCCGATTGTGAGGAGCGATACCCATGATTTTATCGATAACACTTTCAGTTTTGGAATAACTTTTATCAAAAGTGGAAACAATACAATAAGTGAAATTGTATGCTCAATAAATACAATTAATGCTGAAGAAAGCTTTTCCGTAACATTAAGACGAAAGGGGGCGTCAGTCGCCCAAAGCATTGCAGCAATGAAGACTAGAACTGGGGACCAGAATTTAGTTTTTTTCATAACTAATTATTTAATAATAGTAATATTTTTTTGTATAGGCGTAGTAACTATTATTTCATTCTTTTTTGAAATATAGAAATCCATCTCTGTGCGCATACCATAGTTTTCAAAATACATTCCGGGCTCTATGGTATAGCCGACATTTTTTAGGAGAGGGGAGTATTCGCGCCAATTTATGCCTGGTAGCTTGCCGTGAGGGTGCTTAAAGCCAAGTGAATGACCGATAGTGTGCTTTATGGCGCTTCCATATCCTGCTTTGCCGATTATGTCATGCGCTACGCGATCAACATCTATTCCACGGGGGAACTTGCCGCGCTTAAGAAAATCTCTGATTTTCTTAAGCGCGGCACTTCTCGCTTCTACCAAAACCTTCCATTTCTCATTTATTTCTTGCAATTTTTGTTTTTCTACTTTCAACTTTCTATCTTCTACTTTCGGACAGTAATAGAACATCCATGTCATATCCGCATAAGGCGCGTCTTTTTTGTTGAGCCGTGCCCAAATATCTAGAAGTATTAAAGTGTTGGGTTTCAGTGTCGCTCCTTTTCCTTTTGGAAAATAATGCACCTCTTTTGTATTCTTGCCAAACGCCACGATCGCAAACTTTTTCCTGTTGTCATTCACAAGCCCATGCTTTTTGTACGCTTTCCTAATAAAATCAATTCCATCCTTTTCCGACATTCTGGTATTTTTTTGGATATGCCAGCGAAATTCATCTTTGATGATACCAAGAAGCTTTGCAGCTCCGGCATGTTGTTGTAATTTTTTTTTGTTCCAAAACATCTTACGGTCTTTTTGTGCGATAAGTTCGGCTTTCGTCGTGGTGAAGCGTGGATACCAAATCCCATTTCCTTCCATCCCATTCTTCTATACTCTCATCGTTTTTTGGAAGTGCAGGTATTGAGTTTAATTCTTCTTCACTCAGTAATCTCCATCCTTCTTTTATCCCAATTTGCTTATCAGTCAAATGATCAGGATTATGCTTTACTTCGATTCGCTCCTTCTTGGTTTCCATATTTACAAAAACGTAAACAGGCCGTCTTTGTATATCAGCTGCTCGCGGCCGTCGCGCATATAGGCTGTGACGGTGCGCGGGGTGGTGGAGACCATATCGGTGTGCACCGACGAGGAATTGAAACCAAGCTCCTCCCAATCCTCCGGCTCAAGCGTGGACGGATCATCAGCGAGGCAATCATGGTATGCGTTGCCGAGAGCGATGTGAGTGTTGCCATATTTACCGCCGACATTTTCGTCAAATAATGTTTCCGCCATAAATTTGGTGATGCGAGAAAATCTTTTGTCGGTGAGAGAAAATTCGCCCACCTTGTCTGCATTCGACGTAGCTATCATTTGCTTCAGAAGCTTTTCGTTCCGTTTAGCTTTGCTTTTGATGACGCGGCCGTTTTTAAACCACAATTCAATGCCTGTGATGAGATTGCCATATCTATAAAGCGGCTCCGAGAAGCGTATCCAGCCGTCGGTGCCTCGCCAATCAGGGGAAGTGAAGATCTCAAAGGAAGGTATGTTGCATCCGCGTCCGCCGAGCCACTTGCGGTCTCTACCTAGATGCACCCAAAGGTCCACATCTGGACCCTTCACATGGAGCTTCTCGATTGGCATGGAGCTCAAATGCTTCTCCGCTCTCGAAAGCGAAGTAAAGACCTTCTTCCACTCCTTGATAGGATCCCTTTTGTCCAAGAAGCAGGCTCTGATGATTTCTTTCCAATAGCTCTTCAGGGACATCCTAGCTTCTTTGGCCATTGCAGGCGTGCCGTAAAGGGCCAGAGTCCAGCTGAAGCGGCCCTTATTTTCCTTGTCATTCCTCCAGTCCATATATGGCTTGAAGGCCTGTCCCCGCGCCATGATTTTCTTGGGGTCTATTCCTTTCATGATGTGCATGTTTGTGTCTGATAGTATGTAGATTGAATGATCTATCTCATCAATAAGGCCGCGCAGATACCTTCTCGGAAAATACTTAATCTGCTCTTCGCTTGCCAGCTCAAAGAACATACGGCTCACATTTGCATTCTGCTTGTCGTATGTCTCCTTATCGTCTGGAATATAATTTTGAATAACATTGCCTCCGGCTTTTACAATCGCCCTGAAGAGCTCTATATAAAAGGGTCTCGCATATTCGTTGACCGTGAGATAGACTGTCTCGCCGCGCTTGACTCCCTTTCCAGAACCCAGAGCAAAATTCACGAGCACTTTTGCGTAATTTCCAAGGATTTTTTTTGATGGCGTGTAATTTTTCATAGATAAAATGTTACGGAATATTAGGAAGTTCGCCCTTCCTCTTGTACCTTTTAATGATTAACACTGTAGATCGGAAAATGACAATTATAAACGTTGACCAGAATAGGCCCCCAAAAATTCCGCCCAAAACGTCCGATGCCCAGTGTACATTAAGATACACCCGCGATAGTCCTATCACAAGAGTAAAGCCATAAATAAGAGTTATAAATGTATTGCGAACAAGAATGTTTTTTATTTTCCTCAAAACCGTATAGCTTAAGACAGTAGCCGCTATCATTGCCATCACGGCATGTCCTGACGGGAAGCTTGAACCATAAGCTTCTACTAGGCCAGGTTCTGGCCGTGCCCCACCAATTGACGCTTTAACTATATTCACAAATATTGATCCACTCGACATTGCGATTGCTACTAAGGCGGCATCCAATCCTTTTTTCTTCCATAAAAGAAAGAGAATAAGGATAGCAGAAAAAATAATCATATCAGTTGAATTTCCCATAATCGTAGCAAACAACATTAAAATTGTGATAACAGGCGTTTTTATAGTTTCAATCATAGCCTGTATCCTTGCGTCAAAAAGATTAAGCAATTTGCCATGCCCAACTGACTCGCCGATTACGGTAAAAAGATAAAGAGAAAGTATTGAAGTTCCAAAAACGATGATATCTGTCGAGGAGATTTTAAAATGGCGCTTTTTTAAATATCTCAAAATCAAAATAATAACAACTACAAGTACTGTGGCGATCAAAGCAAATTTACCGATGAAAAGCGCGGCAGCTTCAAAGCTTCTGCCGAAGATGTATCCGACAACAATAGAGAAAACTGCCCAGATAATTGCAGAAATCGAGTCTGCAAACAGGAACTTTTTATTTGCTACATTGCTCATGCCTGCGGCAAAGGGCATGAAGGTACGGGTCAAAGAATTAAGCCGGCCGAAAAATATGGTTTTGATACTATGAGTTTCTATTATCTCCTGAGTTTTTTGAAGTTGTTCTTTTTTTATTCCAAACATCTTTTCCGGGTTCTTAACTGCCTTGCCGAATCTTCTGCCCAAGAAAAATCCGATCAAATCACCTATAACCGCTCCGACCGATGCCACAAGCGCGGCAGGCCAAAAAGCCAATATTTTAAGCCGCACTAAAAAACCCGCAAGTATTACAATTGTCTGTCCAGGAATAACTATACCTAGAATCGGTATCGATTCTAAAAGAGTAATTACAAAAAGTATTGTGTAGCCCCAGTGTTTGAAAGCTAAAAAGTGGGTCTGGAATAGATCAAGAAAAAAATGTTCCATCCTGTTAGTATAAAGTATCGAACAAAAAGTGGGAAGCATGATAAAATGTTCACATGAATCCTTTTGACGCGGTAATTTTAGGGATGGTTGAGGGGCTCACGGAATTTTTGCCGATATCGTCAACGGCGCATTTAATTTTGGGAGCGAAAGTTTTAGGACTTTTGCAAACTGACTTTTTAAAAAGTTTTGAAATTATTATCCAGTTTGGTGCTATACTTGCAGTCGCCACTCTTTACTTCAAATCATTTTTTGATCGACAGATCTTGAAAAATATAATCGTCGGATTTATTCCGACTGGAATCCTTGGACTCTTCTTTTATGGAGTAGTTAAACAATATTTAGGCAATATTTCTGTCATATTATGGGCGTTATTTATCGGCGGAGTTGTACTCATAATCTTTGAAAAATGGCAGAAAGGCAGAGATTCGGCTTTGCGCGATACCATGACTGCCAGCGACTGCATAAAAATAGGCCTATTTCAAGCTCTCTCGTTTATTCCGGGGGTGTCGCGATCGGGAGCTACTATTCTTGGCGGTCTAGCCCTCGGTGTCTCTCGCAAAACTATTACCGAGTACTCATTTCTTTTAGCTGTACCCACGATGCTTGCTGCCACGGGTCTTGATGCGATCAAAAACAAAGATCTACTTTTCGAGGCAGGAAATTTTTCAAATCTGCTTGTAGGTTTTGTCGTATCGTATCTTGTAGCAATTCTAGCCATAAAAGTTTTTCTAGCATATGTGAAAAAGCACGACTTCTTTGCTTTTGGAGTATATCGCATTGCAATCGCGACCATCAGTTTTTTCTTCCTGATTTAAATATTAATTTATAGATGAGGCAGAAAGACCATTATACCTATCACAATAGCGCCTAATGCGGATATCAGCACGAATCCAGAGGAAATATCTTTTATTTTACCGATGAGCGAATCAGGATTCGGGCCCACAATATCACACAAATCCTCAATAGCTGTATTTATTACTTCACTTGCAATGACAAAGACAATCGCAACAACAACAAACATCATTTCAACTTGTGATATTTCCAGAGCCATCCCAATTATTATAGTTGCAACACCTAGTACGATATGTATCTGAAAGTTTCTCTCTTCAAGCAGGACAATTTTTAAACCGTTCAATGCGTTATTCAAACTTCGAAAAACTTTTTTCATATTCTTACCAGTTATTTATCTTAAATGCCAGCCAAATTCCTATGATGGCTCCGACAGCGCTAATAAAGAGCGACGAAAGCGAAAACACGCTTTCTCCCCATAAAAACGGTATAAGCGAACCTATGGTTGAACCAATAAAGATTCCTATCCAAATTAATGGCTTTGAAGACATATCATAGAATTGTAACAGATTTGTAAAAAATTATTTTTCTACTCCACAACGAATTTTGAGTTCATCAATATCCACGATAGTCGGCTCTTCATTAGTGTCTTGATTTAATTTATACATTATAGCCTTTGGATCATCAACATGCTCGAGACCGAGTGCGTGACCTAGCTCATGCGCCAGGACGCGAACAAGTTTATTTTCACTCGCAAACTGATAAATATTAATGCGTTTGCCGATTGTGTCACTTATGTATTCACCCTCATCAAATTCATCTCCAGTTGATGTTCTAGTACTGTTGAATTTACTGACACTCAAATTCAGTCTATCTATAAGGCCGTTTATCACGGTAGCGAGTGAATTTATTGTCTCAGCAATGTCATTTAAAGACGTCTGTTCAGTATTTAAAGAATTTATTTCGTTATTAATTTCATTTTTCTGTCTTTCCAGTTTTGCAAATTCATCCGGTGGAGCGCCACTTCGGTCATTCCAGTGGGCTACCTCTTTTTCAAAATTAGTTTTTTTTGATTCCATAGCTCTAATCCGTTCCTCGAAAACTGTTTTTTTTGCCCTGAAAGATTCTGTTAGTGAATCATATTTTGCTTTCAGAGAGTTGTACGTCTCTTTGTCATCTTTAATCACTAGGCCGATACTTTTAAGTTTGTCGGTCGCGGCTTGTCTGTCATCATAAATAAGATTTACTGTAAGAGTTGCTTCTTTAGGCTTGTATTCAAAAAGTTCTTTTTTAATGACGTTTTCCCAGATTTTTTCTGCAGAATTTAGGTCTTTTATAAATTCTGTTTTGTTGATTCCAAAACGCGTGTCAAATTCACCCAGAGAATAGGGAATCGGAGTATCGCAGGGATTTGACAATCCTAGTTTATTTTTAGCGAACTCAAGAATTTCAGAGTGTTTATAAAAAATAATGGCGCCCAATAGCACAATGATTATTAGAGACAAAAAATTTCTAAAAAAAGACCCCATATCTGTAAAATATTATAAATAATCTTCTACATTAATCCAATTTAAAAGCTGGTCTTTATCAGCAACATATCCTCTGGTATCAATCGCACTGCCTTTATGTATACCAAGGTGTAGATGCTTTCTTTCACCATCAGTCTCTCTGCCATATCCTGTGCCGAGAACTGCAAGTTTCTCGCCTTTATTAATTATTTCACCGACTTTTACTGTAACACTTGTAATTCGGATATGTCCATAAACAGCAATGATCTGAGAGTCATCAAGCTCGCATGACTCTACTGCCATCCCGCCGTATCCTCGTCCAAATTCATTGATGACAAGTTTACCTGTGCAGATGGCGTAGACAAGCACATCTGTATTTTGCTCCTCAGCGAAAGTTTCGAAATCAACGCCGGTATGATATCCGGTAAATCGTTCAGGTGAGACGGGTGAGTTTTTAGGCGATACATGGGTACCGAAAGTTTTCGTGGTAATTCTCGAAAGAGCATTTTCTATGGGTGGTGCTAACAGGCTTTCTGCACCAATTTTGTTTTTTTCCTTTTTTATATCTGTAATTATAGTTTCCGTTTCTTTCGGCTCTTTGCGCAGATCGCTGCTCTTTTTTTGGCTCGAAAAAAGTGATGCAACAGTAACGGTAACCACAACCAGACATATAATTACGATGTAATGTTTTATTCTCACTGAGGGGCAATTTTATCCCGTTAGAAGCAGAATGTACCGCGGCGAGTCGCGCTGGGGAGGTGAATGCAGTTGGTTTTAGCGAACACAGGGTTTAATGCTTTGTGTGAGCTTCTAACGGGGTTTACTCGACTTTATTATAACAAATGTGACAAAACGGGTATTACTATCGAATAAAATGTAAAAATGTTAATGATATTTGGTGAAAGTACCTGTTGATAATTAACTGGTATATTTTAAAAGAGGGAGTAAAATTAGAGAGATAAAAGGTCGGTTACAACAATATCTGCCTTAACTATGCATAAAATAACTTTTATTCTTCTTGTCATCGGAGGTCTTAATTGGCTTCTAGAGGCGTTTGGCTATGGTCTCGGAGGATGGGGATTGCCATCAAGTCTGGTAATGATCATCTATGTTCTAGTTGGACTTTCTGCCATTTACGAGATTTTTTCTCACAAGAGCAACTGCAAGAGTTGCGCTGCCGGAACAGGCATATAATCTCAGAGATCAATAACGTCGGTCTAAAAACAAAAGCCTTTCTCTCGAGGCTTTTGTTTTTTTGTACGTTTTTATAACTTGCCGGTTACAGGGTTGCAATTTTTATAGCGATAAAAAGCACTATGATACCGAGAATTGTAGAAAATGTAGTCCATACAGTCGGATGGCTGTGGTGGCTTTCTGGCAAAAGCTCGCTTGCGCCGATGTAAAGGAAAAATCCAGAGAATATGGCAAGGATTATTCCAAGAGCACTTTCTGACAAGGTAAAAAATAGGGTAGAGGTAACGCCGAGCATAGGAGCAAAAGCGTCAACAAGAAGCCATTTGAATGCAGTTTTGCCACTACCATTATTTTTGAGAATAAGACTTACGGTATTGATACCATCAGAAAAGTCGTGAACCAAAACAGCAATTGCGACGATTGCTCCAACTGCAGTGGAAACTTGAAAGGCAAGTCCAATCGCCATACCGTCAAGAAAGCTATGAATAGAAAGACTGCCTGCACCGAACTTTCCTCTACTACAATCTTTATGTTCTTCACCTGCATGACTATGCAGCACAACAAAACGATCCAAAAGCATATATATTATAAATCCCAAAGCCACGATTGAGAGAATGGTTGATGTGTCGTACATTTTACTTCCCAGCCCAATTGCCTCCGGTATAAGATCAAAGAAAGCAACACCGATAATGGCTCCTGCGGAAAATCCCAAAATGAGATGCAGTTTGTCCTTGAAACGCAAGGCAAAGAGGCCTCCCAATAATGTTGATACAAGTGTTGCGATGCTAATTAAGATAATCATAAAATTTTAACGTGGATCATAAAGTTTTTATTATAAAATAGTTAATTTACAGGCAACTTTTTCATAACGTGTTTTGCGTAAAAAGCGGTGATGATGGCAGCAGACCAAGTGATTCCGAAGACACCCCACCATACCGCATCAATTCCAATTCCAAAAATATTAATAAGTATCCAAAAAACAGCAACAGGAGCCAAAATCTGCCGATAAATACCTATCCAGACAGCATACATCGGCTTTTTCATTCCTTGAAGCGCTGATATGGTGATAAAAAGTATGGTGTAAGCAAAGAAAATAAACGGCGCGATCTTCAAATAATGCGCTCCAATTGCTACCACGTTCTGATCTTTTGTAAAGAATTCCATTATTAGTTTCGAAAAAATAAAAGTAAGAACACTACCGACGGCCATTACAGAAAGTCCATATCTCAGGCATGTTTTTAAAGTTTCTTTGATGCGATCAAATTTTTTTGCACCGTTGTTCTGGCCGATTATGGAGAGACAGGCAATAGTAATACCAATTGTAGGAAGTAGAGATATCTGCTCAACACGTGTCGCAATGCCGTACGCTGCAACAGCGTTTTCTCCGAACTGGCTGATAAAATAAGTGATAACAAATATTCCAACTCCTATTGTCACAAGGTTTAAGCTCGCAGGTACGGCCTGTTTTACAATTTCCATAAATGCTTTTTTCTCTGGCCAGAGATTTTTGAACGTATCTTTAGAGACAAGCCCTGTCTTCAATGTTTTTTTGAATATATAGACCATTCCTAACAATTGAATTATGACGGTTGCAAGCGCGACGCCACGAAGTCCCATAGCCGGCACTCCAAGTCCACCATACAATAACCACGGGTCAAGAATGATATTTAAAAAGAATCCGGCTATCAGAAAATTGCGGTAAGTGCGCGTATCTCCGCGGGCTTGAAGCATGGAATTGAAAACGCTAATCATTAAAAAGAAAATGGCGCCGTAAAATATCACATTTATATATTGTAAAGCCAGTTCAAGATATTCTCCGCTTGCTCCAAGAAGGCGAAATAGGGAAGGTGCAAACAGCAGCCCTCCCAAAGTTACAAGACATGAAACAATAAGTCCGAAGGAGATAGATTGGGCGGCGTATTTTTTGGTGTCTTCTTTCGCGCCTACTGCATTCGCGATTACAGCCGTTGTGCCTGTTGAAATTCCGGAGTCAAAAATAATGATAAGGAAAAATACTGGGAAGGACAGTGACATTGCGGCCAACGCAGAGGTGGAGATCTTGCCCCCGAAATAAGTATCCACAACATTGAACATCGTGTTGAAAAAGAATCCAATGCATACCGGCCAAGCAATGTGAGCGATGAGCTTCGGTATTGGGGCTATGGTGAGATCATGGTCTTCAGACATAGAAATGATTTAATTGACAAAATTATTTCTTCCTAAATATGTAAACGTCGCTATCCTCGCCTTTTTTCTTCGGCAACCCCTCTATGAGCAATGACTTGCCATTGTATTCCCTAAAAAAATCTCCTTTTTGCTCTGCCAGAATTTCTTTGTATGCTGCGAGCATATCTTTTCTGCCGGGCCTTAACACTTTTAAAACATCAATATATCTTCCTTTTATGTAGTCTGGAATATTTTGAAATTCCTCTTCAGTCTCTATTTTTTGCCAATACTGCTCTAGGTCTCTCATGTCGACATTTCCATTGCTATCTACAACGCCTAAAAGCTCTAGCTCTTTGTTGCTCATCAATTCTTTTGCTGAATGATGATAATTATTGCAGATAACATATCCTTTTTCCTTGAGCTGTAGCAAGAGTTCCCCAGCAGGTACTTGCGGGTTCATAATAAGCACCATGTCAGCTTGCTCGCCAATCTTGAATTCTCTTACGTCCGTATCGTAGGCCTCGAATCCTGCTTCCTTGAGTGATGTGACCACCTCCTCATTTTGATCGACATAGATTATTCTACTCTCAGGAAATGCCTGCGAGACGCTTACATCGGTGCCACAACATGGGTAATAGATCAATTTTAACCCACTTCCAAATTTCTGCTTGAAGGCCATTAATTCTTTCACTAAATTCTCACTCACTTCTGGAATTGGCTTTATATTCGATGATTGCACAAGTGGTTTGGATTGAGAAAGATTCGCCATAATTTCAGCATACCCTTTTTCTATTTCCTCGTTGCTTGGATTGTCTGTGGGACTCATGGCTAAATTATAGCAGAGTTTTCCATTTTTTAGAGCATGATATACTCTAAATATAGCAAAAAGAATTATTGATTTCATCCTAATGCTCTCGCGAATTGCCATCAAATATAAGGTCAAAGATGCCCGCGCCGAAACCAAAAAGAAGCAGTTTCAAAACCTAGGGCTGAAAGGCAGAGTAAGAAATGTTTCAGTGGTTGATTCATATGTTATTGACGCCAAATTCTCGGAGAAAGAATTAAAAAAAGTTGCCAAAGCGCTTTCTAATCCTATTATTGAGGAATCATATGTTAATCAACATCCTGTTAAAGAAAAATTCTCTTATTCGGTCGAAATAGGATTTTTACCGGGCGTTACAGATAACATCGCAGGAACTGCATGCGAGACCATTGAAGATCTTTTAAAAAAGAAATTTAAGGCTGGAGAGGCGGTATATACGAGCCAGATCTATTTTATTCAAGGCACAATAATTTTATCTGACGCGCAAAAGATCGCTGACAGCCTTTACAACCCTTTGATCCAAAGCGCTCGCGTAACATCATTTAGAGATTTTAAAAAAACGAGAGGGTTAAAACTCACAGCGCCAAAAGTATCTCTTAAAATTTCTAATTCTGGGGCGATATCAACAATCAACCTAAATATACCAGATGAAAAACTTGTTAAAATCGGCAAAAAAGGCATTCTTAACAAAGACGGAACTCGGAGAGGTCCCTTAGCGCTTGATTTGGATTATATGAAGGCCATTCAGGCGTATTTTAAAAAGCTAATGCGTAATCCCACTGACATAGAACTTGAATCAATTGCTCAGACGTGGTCAGAACACTGCAAGCACACTATTTTTGCCGATAAGTTGGATGAAGTTGATCGCGGACTTTATAAAACCTACATCAAAGAAGCGACAAATATAATCAGAAAGAAAAAAGGCAAAAAGGATTTCTGCGTATCTGTTTTTACTGACAATTCGGGTGGCATTGTTTTTGACGAGAAATATCTTGTTACACATAAAGTGGAGACGCATAACAGCCCGTCGGCCCTTGATCCTTTTGGCGGAGCAATTACAGGTATTGGAGGAGTCAATCGTGATGCAATCGGTTTTGGTCTCGGGGCAAAGCCCATCGCTAACGTATACGGTTTCTGTCTTGCTGATCCTAATGATAAAAAGCCTCTTTATCGCGATCAGGAAAAAACGCAAAAGAAATTGTCTGCGAGACGCATTATGGACGGAATTATTGCGGGCATAAATGTCGGTGGTAACTGCTCAGGCATTCCTACAGCGCTTGGTTTTTTATATTTTAATCCAAGATACGGCGGCAAGCCCTTGGTGTTTGCCGGCACGGTCGGACTTATTCCAAGAAAGATCGGAAACAAATTTTCTCATGAGAAGTCAGCAGAAGCAGGAGACCTTATCGTCATGGTAGGCGGGCGAGTGGGGCAGGATGGTATTCATGGCGCGACGTTCTCTTCAGAAGGCACTGATTCCGGGAGTCCTGCGACTGCGGTGCAGATTGGCGATCCCATCACACAAAAAAAGTTAAGTGATGCCATCGTCAAAGAAGCGAGGGATAAAAATCTATACACAAGCATCACTGACAACGGCGCCGGGGGACTCTCGTGCTCTGTTGCGGAAATGGCGAAGGAGTGCGGAGGTGCAGTAGTAGAACTCGATAAGGTGCCGCTGAAATATCCCGGACTTTCACCGTGGCAGACTTGGATCTCGGAATCTCAAGAAAGAATGACGATTGCCGTGCCAAAATCAAAATGGTCTCGATTTAAAAGACTCATGGATAGGAGGGGGGTTGAGGCGACTGCAATAGGTGTTTTCAGCAAAAATGAAAAGTGTATTGTCAAATTCAAAGGTAAGATAATCATGGATCTTGATATGGCATTTCTCCACAATGGTTTGCCAAAGCGGAAACTTCGAACAAAAGAATCCAAAATATCAAATCAGGAAAGGCCAAAACCGCTTCAAAAAAACTTTTCAAAAATACTTCTGCAGATGCTTGCGAGGAAAAATATAACAAGCATTGAATTTGTTTCAAGGCAATATGACCACGAAGTCCAAGGCAACTCGGTTCTTAAGCCGCTTCAAGGCAGAGGGCAGGTCAACGGCGATGCGTCAATTTTTCGCCCCATACTTGATTCTTCAAAAGGGGTTGTCATTTCTCATGCCCTTAATCCGACATATACCGAACTTGATCCATATAAAATGGCGTCCTCCTCAGTTGACAGCGCCATTCGGGCGGCGGTTTCTGCCGGTGCAGATATTGATCATTTGGCGATTTTGGACAATTTCTGCTGGTGCAGTTCAAACGAGCCGGAGCGCCTTTGGCAGTTAAAACAGGCCGTAAAATCATGCTTTGACAGCGCCATTGCCTTTGAGACACCTTTTATTTCAGGCAAGGACAGCATGTTCAATGACTTCAAGGGATTTGACGAAAAGGGGAATCCCATAAAAATTTCTGTTCCTCCAACGCTTCTTGTTTCTGCTATAGGAGTAATTCCTGATGCAACTGCCTCTGTTTCAATTGACCCGAAGATGGAGGGAGATCTAATCTATCTTTTGGGGCAGACTAATGACGAGCTTGGCGGGTCGGAGTACTATGAACTTCGAGGCGAGCGAAAAAAAACAATTTATAACGGGGGCAATGTGCCGTCTGTTGAAGCTGTTTTGAATAGAAAGCTCTACAAAAATTTTTATAAAGCCGTGAGAAAGAATCTCATTGCTTCAGCAATAAGTGTTGGTCGTGGCGGGCTTGGAGTTGCTTTGGCAAAAATGTCTGCTGCCGGCAAATTAGGAATAATTGCAGATATCGGAAAAGTCGCGGGTTCTGCAGACTCTATTGAAGCGAAGCTCTTTTCTGAGAGCCAGGGCAGGATTATTGTGACAATTGCGCCGAAAAATAAAAAAGCATTTGTGTCAATATTTAAGGGAAGCAAGCTGGCGCTTCTTGGCAAGGTTTCTGGAGAAAATGTTTTTATAAAAAAGGGTAATAAAAAGGTCGCATCACTTTCCGTTGATAAGGCGCTAAGATCTTATAAATCAGCTTTTAAAAATTTCTAATGAAGACAAAACCAAAAGCTCTGATACTTTCGGGATATGGCCTAAACTGCGAGGAGGAGACAAAGTTCGCTTTTGATTCTGCAGGGGGTGTTGCAGAGATAGTTCATATAAACGATCTTATTGAAAATAAAAAACTTTTGAAAAAATTCCAGATCCTCGCTGTTCCAGGAGGATTTTCCTACGGTGATGATACAGGTTCAGGGAAAGCGTATGCAAATAAGCTAAAAAATCATTTGCTTCCTGAATTAATAGCATTTACAGAACGAGATACATTGACTATAGGTATCTGTAACGGATTTCAGATCTTGACTCAATTAGGACTGCTTCCGGGAGCTTTAATTCATAATGATTCGGCTCGATACATTGACAGGTGGGTTGATTTGAAGGCAGAAGGCAGTAGTCCGTGGCTCTCTGGAATTGAAAAAATTTCATTGCCAATCGCTCACGGAGAAGGGAAATATATTGCTCCAGATGCCACACTCAAAAAACTGAAAGACATGTCATCAATTGCATGGAAATATATAAAAGGCGAGATGTGCGAGTATCAGAATCTTCCGACTAATCCAAATGGCGCGATGGATAACATTGCAGGTGTGCTTGCCGGAAACGGACGAATTCTTGGCATGATGCCTCATCCTGAACGCGCGATGTTTATGACACAGCTGCCGAACTTTCATCTGAAGAAGGATTTTATGTGTCGTCAGAATAAGAAGCTTGCGACATATGGACAGGGTTTTCAAATTTTCAAAAATGCGGTAGATTACTTCTGAAAGGAGGGCAGAGCCCATGAAATTGATAGCGTTCTGCGGTCCTCATGCCGCAGGAAAGGGAGATGTCGGTAAAGGCGTTTTCGAGTTCTTTGGAGAAGGTGTTCTTGAGCGAATCGTGCCGTGCACAACTCGTCACCCTCGGCCAGGTGAAAAACATGGTCGGGATTATTACTTCTTGAGCGAAGAAGAATTTGAGTCGCATTTTCGGGCTGGGGAATTCGTCTTTGATGTAAAGATCAGAGGCACCCAGCGTTCCGGCACATTGAGGTCGGAGCTTTTGAGCAAGAAGCAGGCAATTGTGGACATCGTGCCGCAGGGCGCGCGGATAATGCGTGATTTGCTTCTTAAGGAAGATAAGGGACAATCGCTTCTGGTTTTCATTTATGCTTCCGAGGAGGAACGTCGCAGAAGGATCAAAATTCGTGATCCGCACGTTACCGATCTGGAGGTTGAAAGGATGATCAGACATGACCCTGTGGATCCCAATCCAAACCTTTATTGCAAGGATTTCGATCTGTTCGTTCAAAATGCTGACGGCTGTCTTGCACAGAGTGTCCATACTGTGGCAACAGTCATCAGGCATTTTCTTCGCATTTGAGGAGAGGGAAGCGTGAACTTCCCTCTTTTTTATTTTTTGATGTAGTATATCAATTATGAATGACCAAATACCAAAGGTTGGGGTGGGTGTTATGATATGGAAGGACGGTAAAGTGCTTTTAGGCAGGAGGAAAAATGCACACGGCGAGGGCCAATACGCATTTCCCGGCGGGCATTTTGATTACATGGAATCGTTTGAGGATTGCGCGAAAAGGGAAGTATTGGAAGAAACGGGAATGGAAATAGATAATATTAGGTTTCAGCTTGTAGGAAACATTAAACATTTTGCGCCTAAACATTATGTTCAGGTAAGTTTCACGGCAGATTGGAAGAAGGGTGAGCCGAAAAATCTCGAGCCGGACAAGTGCGAAGGTTGGGATTGGTATGATCCAAATAATCCGCCGGATAATATCATGATTACATCCAAGATTTCATTTGAAAGCTATCGCACTGGTAAAAACTATTTTTCTGATTTATTGTAGTGTAAAATGATAAAACGCTTTATTAGCAATATATAATAGACATCCTATGGAAAAGCCTCTTGTTGGAATTTTAATGGGCTCGGATTCGGATCTCGCCATCATGTCAGAAGCGGCGAAGGTCTGCGAGCAGTTCAATGTATCATTTGAGATAAGTGTCATATCTGCGCACAGAACTCCTGACAGAGCGGCCGAGTATGCCAAAACTGCCGAAGAAAGAGGATTGAAAGTCATTATTGCGGGTGCGGGTGTTGCGGCGCACCTTGGAGGCGTCATTGCGGCAATGACGCCTCTTCCCGTCATTGGCGTGCCCCTAAACGCTAGTCTTGACGGCTTAGACTCTCTTCTTTCAATTGCCCAGATGCCACCGGGCATTCCAGTTGCGTGTGTTGCTATAAATGGCGCAAAGAACGCAGGACTTCTCGCAATGAGAATTCTTGCTTTATCGGATGAAAAGATCAGAGATGGACTTAAAAAACACACTGAAACAATGAAAGAAGAAGTGAATAAAAAATCAACAAAACTTCACGAGCTTGGTTATAAGAAATATCTGGAAGAGCAGGACAAAAAGTAAAATGAATATTTATGGAAAGAATAATTCTTGTAAGACACGGCGAGACAAATATAAACACACAAGGAATACTACATGACACTGATGATACAGAACCTATTAGCGATGTTGGCACCAAACAAATAAATCTAACTGCTGAAAAATTACGAGAATTTGAGCCCAAAATAGTTTACTCGTCTAAAGAAGTACGAGCCATTCAAAGCGGTCAATTGATTGCAGAAAAACTCGGCATAAAATTTGAAGCAGTTGATGGTTTACAAGAAAGAAATTGGGGCGATCTATCTGGGAGATCGTGGACCAGTGTCCAAAAGATCCTAGACTCAATGAGTCTGGAAGAGAGATACACTTATACACCTCCCAACGGGGAATCGTGGCAAACGTTCGAACATAGGCTGATTGAAAATATCAGCAGGCTTATTAAAAAAAACAAAAACAAAACTATTTCAGTTATTACGCACGGTGGTGCTATACGAGCTCTGATGCCATATTTTCTCAGTGCTCCAAAAGAAGAGAGTTTTAAGTACAATCCAGATAACGCATCAATAACTGTCTTTGATAGTATAGATGGAGCATTTTCAGAAGTAGCAATTAATGATACAGACCATTTGAATAAAAATGACTGACAGAAAAACAAAAAGCGAATATGCGAAGGCAGGCGTCAATTACAACATAATGGAGCCATTTAAGATGGCTATGGTTGATGCCGGAAGACAGACACTTTCTTTCTCAGAAAAAAGGGATGTTTTTATAATTAAAGATGCAATACATGCGCACGGAGCTGTTTTTGAATACAAGGGAAAGAGTCCGCACATATGGTGTAAGACACAGGAAGATCTGGGAAATAAAAACTGGATAGCGGAATGGATGTACCAGCATGACCCAAAAGGCAGAACTTTTTATGATTCTATAGCTATTGATACAGCGCTTATTGTTGTAAACGATGTTATAGCCCAAGGCGCGCTTCCCGTGGTTTTTAACGATCAGATAGAGGCATCAGAGAGCGAATGGTATGGAGATGAAAAACGAAGCAAAGATCTGGCAAAAGGATTTTTACAGATCTGCAAAGAAGTCGGTATGGCATTACCCGCGGGAGAGTCAGCGTCAGTAAAATATATTGTTAATCCGAAACCGCCGGTAAAATCAATCGCAACGCTTAGTGGTTCTGTTACAGGCATTATCGCTCCTAAATCACGTCTTATCACAGGGAAAAATTTACAGGCAGGAGATCATATAATCGGAGTAGCTTCTTCAGGTCTTCATGCAAATGGCATATCGCTTGTCATAAAAAAAGCGCTCGAATTGCCTGAACAATTTTTGACAAAACTCCCGAATGGTAAAACGCTCGGCGAAGAAGCGCTTATTCCGATACGTTCCTATGTAGCTCTGGTAGAAGCTCTCCTTGACGCTGAAGTTTCTATTCATGCATTGCTTCCTGGTACAGGGGATGGAGTAGGAAAGATTGCTTTTGACAAACGGCCATTTACATACAGAATTAAACGGTGGGGCAATGTTCCGGAACTTTTCAAATTCTTCAAGGAGTCTGTCGGCGTCCCGATACAGGATTGCTTAAAGACATTTAACTGGGGCATAGGTTATTATATTTTCGCACCAGCGCATGAAGCAGAGCGCATAGTTACAATAGGCAAAAAAGCAGGATATGATTTAATGGATATCGGTGTTGTAGAGGGTGGCAAAAGACAGGTAATCTTTGAGCCGGAAAATATTACATTGGGTCCGCCGGGAGAATAATTTATGATTTTTTATCATGGATATCGAATTTATAAAAAATAATCTTGACAAGGTTCTAGAAGTAACAGACATCAAAGGAATTGGAGAAAGAAGACAGGGAAAGATGAGAGATGTCTATACGCAAACGGATAAACTTATTCTTGTATCGACTGACAGGCATTCATCTTTTGACCGAATGCTTACTGCGATCCCTTTTAAGGGACAAACTTTGAACCAAATGAGTATTTTTTGGTTTGAAAATACAAAAGACATTATCCAAAACCATTTTATGGAATCGCCTGATCTAAATGTGGCTGTTGTCAAGAAATGCACACCTATACTTCTTGAAGTTGTAGTTCGCGGATACCTTACTGGCGTAACTGACACGTCTATCTGGACTCATTACGAGAAAGGAGAGAGAAAATTTGGAGGTATTACTCTTCCTGATGACATGAAGAAAAATACGAAACTTTCAGGACCTATTCTTACTCCTACCACCAAATCAGAGCATGACAGGCCTATATCTTCGGAAGAAATAGTTTCCGAGGGTATTCTTTCAAAAAAAGTATGGGACGAGATTTCTACGGTCGCGATTTCACTTTTTAAGCGCGGCCAAGAGATTTCTGCGAAAGCAGGGCTTATTCTAGTGGACACAAAGTATGAGTTTGGTATAGATTCAACAGATAAGCTTACGCTTATTGATGAAATACACACTTCTGACTCATCGCGTTACTGGTATGCAAAAAGCTTTGAAGAAAGGTTTTCTAAAGGAGAAGAACCTGAATATTTCGACAAGGAATTCTTACGTCTATGGTTTAAAAACAATTGCGATCCGTATAATGACCCTGTACTTCCTGAAGCTCCCCCAGAGCTCCGCGCAGAGCTTTCACGTCGATATATAGCAATATATGAGCAACTCACAGGTAAAAAATTTGAAGTAGATTTATCTTTACCGATTCTAGACAGAATAAAAAAGAATTTAGAAAAATATGCAATCTCCTGAAACACCGGAACAGGCTCCTGATTTCAAGAAAATCTTCAGAGAGGTACTGGATAGTGTTGAGCCTCTATCAGATGAAGATGCAAGAGGACTCGCTTTTTTCTACAAAGACGCAGGTATTACTGAAGTAAGAAAAGAGGTACCAGTTATTTTATTTAGTCTAGCCAAAGAAAGGGTGTATGATCCAACTGACATCTGGATCGCAAATCCTAAAGATTTAAAGAGAAAATCAGGTTATATTCACGATCAGGTCGAACAAAAATTGAACCAATTCTTAGGAGTTGAATATAAAGCAGAACATTATCAATATTCGATAACGGAAGGATATATATTAGAAGACAAGAATGGGGAATTGTATCTGGTTTTAGATAACCTTCGTGCAGAGGATATTAAAACACATAAAGAATCAAAAATTGAATATGAGAAAGTTAGCCACATGAATTTTATTGACCTGCTTAATAGATATGGCATATCAAGAGTCTTGGAAAAAGCATCAAGAAGAGAGATTGTAAAAAAACAAAGAGCTAGAATTTCCACTTCTGAAGACGTTGCCCAAAATATCATTGACAAAAACATGCTCGAAGAGCGGAGAGAAGCTCTTGCAATGATTAATCTTGCACAGAAACATAAAATGACTAATAATCAATATATGCGGTTAAAAATACTTGCTGATACTCTTCACAAAGCGGGACAGCAGGTAAGTCTTGATGAGATAGCAAAATCAATAGTTAAGGATAAGGAGGGTGTCGGAATAGATGTAAAACATTTACCGTTAGAAGATAAATCAAGTCATGAATAATTCACTTCAGGCAATAAGTCCAGTTGACGGACGATATAGAGGCACTGCAAACTCCCTCGCAATATTTTTCAGTGAAAGCGCTCTCATGAAGTATCGCATTATCGTGGAAGGCGAATATCTGATTGCACTTTCTAAGACCAAAGGTCTTGGGCTCCGAGGCTTGAAACCAAAAGAGGAAAAGATACTTCGCGCGCTCTACAATCTTAGTGATGCAGATGCGCGGATCATCTCAGATATTGAATTTAAGGGTTGGAAACACATCAAAGCGACTGACCATGATGTAAAAGCAGTTGAGTATTATATGAAAGACAGGCTTTCTGACACATCGCTTAAAGATATTTTGGAGTGGCTCCACTTCGCTACGACTTCATATGATACCAACACTTTAGCCCGCGGGCTTATGCTGAGTGATGCACTCGGAAAAGTAATACTACCAAAGCTTGAGGAAGTTATTCGGGTAATAAACGGATTTGCAAAAAAGTATGCAAGAGTTCCTATGCTTTCGCGCACTCATGGCCAGAGCGCATCACCTACAACTGTCGGGAAGGAATTCAAAGTTTTTGTCACCAGGCTTCAAAAGCAGTTAAACCAGCTAAAAAACTTGAAGATATCGGTAAAATTTAGTGGCGCTACAGGTAATTACAACGCTCACTTTGCCGCATTTCCGAAAATTGATTGGCTTCTATTCTCAAAGAAATTTATTGAAAGTTTCAATAAAAAAAGGATATTCATTCTTGAACAGAATGTTGTAGCTACACAGATAGATCCCCATGACAGGGAAGCGGAAGTTTTTGACTGCATAAAAAGAATAAACACTATACTCGTGGGCTTCAATCAAGACATGTGGCGCTATATATCGGATGACTGGATAATTCAAAGGCCGCCTGAAGGGACAGTCGGTTCTTCCACAATGCCGCACAAGATCAATCCGCTGAAATTTGAAAACAGCGAAGGCAATTTAGGGCTTTCTAATGCTCTTCTTGAGCATTTCGGACGGAAACTCCCGATCTCGCGTCTGCAAAGGGATTTATCGGATTCTACAGTAGAGCGCAATTTCGGTTCTGCTCTTGCTTACGCGCTCGTCGCATACGAATATCTTCTAAAAGGCTTAAGAAAAATTGACATAAATGAAAAAAAAATCAAAGAAGACCTGAATGCTCATCCGGAAGTTGTGAGTGAAGCGATTCAGACGATACTTCGCGCTAGTGGCATCGCGATGCCATACGAGAAGCTAAAGGAGCTTACTCGAGGCAAGAAAGTGACATTGAAAGACATAGCGGTATTCATTGATTCGCTTGACGTACCAACTGAACTAAAACGCCGTCTCAAAAAAATCACACCGGAAAACTATACAGGAATCGCGGCAAAGCTTGCTTTGAAATAATTTAGTGTCCGAAAAATCCCCGGGCTAAAATGTCAGGGATCATATAGAGAGCTACGTTATGTTTTTGACATAGCTCAATTGTTTCATTGTCTTTGCGCGAACCGCTTGTTGTGAGAATTATTTTTACGCCTGCATTTATCAAAACTTCCGGACCATCGGGAAAAGGGAAGAATGAATCGCTGAAAGCCGTAGCAGAGGATATATCATGACCCGAGCGCGTTGCGCGTTCTACGGCGAGTTTTGCCGCACCTACGCGATCTTGCTGGCCGACTCCGTTTCCTATAAGTTGCCCGTTTTTTACCAGAGCTATGGTATTGCTGTTGCTCGTTGTCCCAACTGCCCACGCAAGAAGTATATCGTTTTTATTTTCTTCGCTTGCCTCGCCATACTTTTGCATTTCAGGTGCATTTAAATCTATCGTGAACGTGTAATTCGGCTGGCGTAAAAATCCTCCCCGCATATATCTGAATCGCAGTTGTTTATCTAAAGAGTCCTTATCCAATGATGAAAGTTTTTCATTTGCAATAAATCGACATTTGTCGCCTTTACGACGGAGTTTGGCAATAGCATCTTCCTTAAAACTTGGGGATATGACACCATCTAAAAGTTTGCCTGACAGTTCTTCCGCTAAAGTTTCGTCAATTGGAAAATTCGTCATGATAAGTCCTCCAAAGATCGCCAAAGGATCTCCGGACATCATTTTTTTGAGTGTTTCAATTGGAGTGTCACCGACGGCTGCACCGCAAGCGTTTCCATGCTTTACTCCAATGGCAATGAGCGGAATTTTACCCGTATTTAAATCGTAAACGGCCGCAATATGCGTAATTGTTTGAAGCAAGCGATCAATGTCACAATAATTGTTATAGCTTGGAGCTGTACCCTCAATTACTTTAAACTTATCAATTGAAAGCGGATCATTGGAACCTGATGAAAAAAGTGCCGCTGGCGTTTGATTAGCATTTTCGCCATATTTACAGACTGCGATTTCTTTACCAAAGATTCCAACGTATCTTCCTTTGCTTAAATATCCAGCTGATGCCATACAATATTTTGAAATTATAAATTCTCCTTTGGCCCCAAGTTTTTCCACAAAGTCGTTGTCACTTGCTCCTGCTTTCAGCCATTCTATTACTTTGTTCCGATCAATAGGATCGCAAATAACAACCCGGCCACCTTTGACAGCGGAGCGGATCATAGTCGGTCCGCCGATATCGGTTTTTTCAATTATCAATTCTCTAGTACTGTCGGGTTTTATAATTTCATCCTCTAGAGGATAAAGATCAACACAAACAAGATCAAAATGGGGAATTCCAAGCTTTGCCAGTTCTTCTATATCTTCCGGAATATTACGCGAAAGGAGCCCCGCGTGTATTTGGCGAGAAAGCGTTACTACTCGGTGCCCTAAAATCGCATTGCCTCCGACAAGTTCCGCGACGTCTTTTACTTTAATGTCTACAGTCTGCAGATGCTTTGCCGTTCCTCCGGACGCGTAAATTTCAAATCCAAGCTCCTTAAGCTCTCTAGCAAATTCAATGATTCCATCTTTATGGTAAACAGAAACAAGGGCATTCTTCATTTTTTCATTATAACAGGAATTTTTTTATGTTCTAGAGTCATTTTTTTTCCATTGAGTCAACTTTGCCGCCTTTATTTCGACAAGACTCGCTCCACGAATAAATTTTTTATTTTTCTTTGGGACAAGTGGGAAGTGCGTCATTTTGTCTAACGCATCTGAAATATACCAAAGATCTTTTTCATCTGTCAGCCATTTTTTCCCTATTCGCTTCAGATTGAATGGTTTTGAGTAGCTTACGAGAGTTTTTCTGCCGTTCTCAAACATAAAATATTCATGAAAGTATGAGAGCGCGAGCTCGCGAATTGTACGGTAGATAGGATCGCGAAATCTAAGTATTGACCTGTTGGTTTTGCTTATTGCTCCCCAGAAATCGTTCTTTTTATATAACGCGACGACATGGTCTTCGTCATCTGTTCTGCTTCTAAAGTCCATTAAAAGAGCCGGTTCGCCGCTTATCCAAAGTGCTGCTCCCGCAAGTAGCGCGCCTTCCAGACAGTGTCCTTTTTTTGCGCGTAAAACTCTTCTCGGCGACATTATTGTTTCGCCACCTTTTTCAAAATTTGCAGGCAAGTTATCCAGAAAATCTTGTATCTTTTTTGGGGAGGAAAGTTTCTTTAATATCTTTAGCTCTTTTGCTTCAAGGCCGAACATATTATAATGCTACCTTGAGGGGCTATTTTATAAAAGCTCTTTATATGCTATAATGAGGGGCAGTGGCATAACTATTAGCTAAATAATAATCAATGGCTACAACAGCGTATTGTGTAAAGTGCAAGACAAAAAGGGAAATGGTAGACGAGAAGGAAGTAACGATGAAGAATGGACGCAAGGCGGCAAAGGGTAAGTGCCCAGTTTGCGGTACGGGAATGTACTGTATTTTAGGGAAAGCGAAGTAATCACAGGGAATTAAAAGTGAAAACGTCCCTCCCTACTTTTTGAAGGTTTCAAAAAGTAGGGAGGGACGTTTTGTGTTATTTTTAGATATTAAAAATCGCCTAAAAAGAGACGAGTCTTTTCTAGGCGAATGGCGCTCAACTATTATCTAACCAATCTTTCGGTATCTGGTTCACATACCAGACACCTTTCCATGGATTGTCGAGGTTGGTGGCGACTTCCCAGTAGAGGGCGAGGACGAAAGCAAGCGCGAAGTTGGCAATGATGCCGGCAAATGCTTCCTTGAAATGGAGCATCATCGCCATTCCCTGGATTGCGACGGACATAGATCCAAGCAACATATGAATGACTACGGGAATCCTGTCAGTTTTGCACTGTGTGAATTTGTCCTTATCTTTGCTTTCCACACAGTGTCTGATCGTCTTGTATTCGTCCCATACCTTTGCAAGCACATGTCCAGCGACAATTGCGTGAAACATTGCCAGGATTGGAATGAATGAGTCGGTGAAGGCCGACTCGTCTTCTTCAAGAAAATGAAATCCGAACCTAAAGAAAATGAGATACCAAAGCACAGGGCCTATTAGTATCCCTATAAGGGTAGGGCGCAGGAGCAATGGAAGGTAGACAAGTATCCGTTTTGTTTTCAAGAGAGGCTTTTCTGTTGATTGTTGAAGTACAAAATTATACAAATTGAAATTAGCACATATTTGTATAAAGTCAAACTCTCGAAGTTCTTCGGCACTCTGGCACCATTTATCTAGTAATGCTAAAGCACGACATGTGTAATCAATGCTTTATATGCTTTAGGATCAAGTTTAAATAAAAGCGGTATTTACCCCAAGGTAGCCCCGGCTCAAAGGAATTCACAAAGCGAATTCTTTGGCGCGACAAGCCGCGCTGTATTTGCACTTATATTGCTCTTCTCGGCTCGGAAATGGAAAAGATTACTTTTCCATTTCTCTCGCTCTACGTCGGCAATAAAAAAGCGCTATCCTTTGAATTTGGGAGCGCTTGTGGCAATAGACGGACAGCTTGCTAAAGCTTTTTGGTGCGCCAGACTTGGCGGATGAACAATGCGGAAACCCAGATCACAGTCCCGAACAGGGCGACAAGGAGCAGGGCTGACCAGCGGGTGAGAGGTTTTTCGTTGCCGCCAGCCATTGCTGACGCTAGCGTTGGTCCGAGAAGCCAAATCAGCCAACCGAACACGGTGCTGAAGAGCACTGTGATTAACATGGGCATCGCCCACGTATACCGCTCGAGCGGTCCGCTCCCAACCATTGTCGCTACGTTGGCGCTACCGCCAACGTTCTGTGCTCCTCCAGTATTGTCCTGGGGAGAACGCTTGAGACTGGCCACAGCTGCGGCAGCCAACGCTTTTGATTTCTCCTTTTGTTCGTCTGATATCATTGTGGGTTCCGAACCAATTGTGATATGGCTCGGGTCTTTTAAGACCGTATTAAAACAGTATCAAAAGACCCGCACCACATACTTTCAAAAAGCTACCTATTAGGTAGTAAATCATGTACTGGCGTTGTTGACAATCATTAAACAAGGGTGACCAAACACATCTTCAATTTTTTCAGTAAATAATGAATCCGTAGTAAAGAAGATAAATGCTTACAAGAAGCATTACGATTTCTCCGAGAATAAACCAGTAATTTTTCTGCTTTCTTTCGATCATACGTATTACAGCTTCAGGAAAGAAAATTCGCCCTATGCCTTTTAAGAATACGAGCCAGCCTAAAATAGTGATAACTATTCGCCAATCAAGTGTCCAAACAGAATGGCTTACTACAAGCAATGTGCCTAAAATAAGAATTGCATATCCGGCAAGCGCTGCCAGCGCGGGGTTGCTTACGGCCTCTTTTTCAATACTGAGATTTTTTCTATAACGAACAAGTACAGCTCCTGCACTTATTAGACTGACAAGACCGATTACTTTTGCAAGAAAAATTGATATTTCCATAAATATATTTAGCAGTAATTGCTTATGTAAGCCACACTGTTTAAGATTATTTTCAAATCAAAATTTAACGAACTATTTTTACTCTCCCGTTTAGTAGTCGGATTTTTACATTGCTGGTATTGTCGGAATCATTTGTTTCAAGAAGTAAGTTTTTTGGATCAACCTCAATGGTAAGGTTATAATCGCCGTCCGGAAGTCCAGTTATATTAATTTCCTGTCCAGCAAGATAGTATTTATAGGTGTCGCCCCAGCCAACGGACATGCCTTGCTTGTCATTATTGCAAGTGGTATAGATGGCAAATTTTGGTGCGCCGGCAAGTTGAGTATTGATGCGATCGGTATCGATAATGCAGAAAGTCGTCTTGATACTACTTCTCTCCGACCCTCCGGGAGCGTTTACCGGCTGTAAAATATACTTTGCAAATTCTTCAAAATGAAAATGTCCGTGTTCTTCATGCCAGATGAAAGATCCGGCAAGTACATCGCGAAAACCGCTGCCATCAGAATAAATCCGCTGGTAGACATTTCGCTTTTTTTTGATGGAATCTATCTCCCCGGCAATAAGCTCCAGAGGTCCCGTACCTTTATTCCAATTGGTGGCGCTAAAACGAAGATAGGTATTGCCATCATTTCTGGTTTCAAGCTTTAAATCTTTAGCCGGAAGCGGTGTTAGATTAGGCTGAAGTTCGCCAGCCGAGTAAACACTGACTCCAGCAAAGGCCAATAAAGTAAAAATAGCTAAACGTAAGGTATTCATTACAATAACATAGCGAATAATAAAATTAAGTCAAACGGCACTCTCAGTACTACTTCAGATTCTGGACCAGGGTATCCTGGGTGTCCGAAATCTTTTTCAAAATGTTGCTTAGGGTCTGGATAAATTTGGACCGGCGGTCCATCATCATCTGCAAGCGGAGCGAATCCATCTCGCCCAATTCGCTCATACTGCTCAATTTCACTTTGAGCTCCTCTTGGATTTGCTTTAATTCGTCGTTTTTGCCAAAAGAGGAGCGGGACACGGTAGCCCACCAGGAGTGCTCAAAGGTCGGCTCTCCGGTCTCTATATTCACTTTCACATTATGCTTGATGCTTATCGGGATAAATCCAAAAAGTTTCGCTCTCTCCTTGAAGCTTATGCCGACGCTCGATTCATCTGCCGTTGTGTCAAAAATAACAGGATTGGTCGCCACCACCGCTTTCATAAAGGCCTGCAAATCCTCCTCTGTCTTCACATCTTCAGGACGGCCGGCAATTTCTTCTTTTTTCTTCGGGTCCCAGCCGCGCACTGTGACATCCTTCACCACATCTGCCGCAGAAACGCGCGCATTAAGCTTCACCAACGCGCCGGAGACGAATGTAAATGCCGCATCAGAAAAATCGTTCGCCAGCTCTCTGTACTTTGTCGCTTCGCCTTTAGGAGTGTATGCCTCAGACAGAATCGCCTTGAATCGGTAGCCGGAGCCCGCTTCCGCAGTTCTTTTTTCCAAAATTCCTTTGTCGTTTTTCGCCCAATATGTCCCTGGCTTGCCGCCGTAATTCACAGAATTGTTGTATGGATTGATAGGGAAGTGCTCAAAATTGGAAATATTGCCGAGAAGCAAGCCGTCTCGCCAGAGCTCAAGGCGATATTTATAGTTGCCACTCCCTTTATCAAGCGAGCCGCCGTATTCGAATCTGGTGTGCGTGATTTCTTCCGCAAGAGAGATGTTTTCTCCGCCGTTTGGCGTTAGTATTTTTGCAAAAATCGGCTCATATTTGGTGATGGTCGTGGGCGAAGTGTCTGCCGCATAGGAAAACGGCTTGTCGGAAAAATCGCTGGCGAGCTCTTTATAATAAGTGGCTTCTCCTTTCGGAGTAATCGCCTCCAGAATCACAGCTTTGAATGTGTAGCCGCCACCGACCTCGGCAATTTTTGATTCAAGGTATCCTTTGGAATCTTTGGCATAATACCGGCCCGGTTCGGCGCCATAATTTATGGAATCGTTATAAGGGTTAATCTGCAAATGATCCAGGCCGCCAATGATGTTGCCTAGAAGCTTGCCATAGCGCCATAATTCCAGCCGATATGAATAGTTGCCGCTGGTTTTTTGGAGTGGCCCGCCATAGTTGAACTTCACATAGGAAATAGTTTTGCTTTTTGAAAGGGTGATTATCTCGCCTCCGTTTGGATAGGTGATTGTGGCAAAGATTTTCGCTATGGCAGTAGCGCTCTGCCTGCCATAATCCGCATAGTCCGTCTCGGTGCGGGTAGTGGTGGCAACGACATTTAAGATTTGATTGGTATTCGTTGTCTCTTGGTTGGCGCCACTTATTGAATTTGTAGTCGTCGCTTGTGGCTCTACATACAAGATATTGTAAGAGTATTGTGATAGCGCTTCTGCGCTGACGCTCGCCCCAGGCCCCAACAACCCAACAGTAAGTAGGAGTATCAATCCATCTAATCTCCTTTTCATAGTCACATTCTAACTTAAAACCAAAAACTTGTCTAAGATCACGCACCACAGAGATTATTAGAACATGGGTAGGAAAGTATGCAAATAATTTCTCCGTTCAGGATTTATTTACCCGTTAGAAGCAGAACGCTCAACAGCTTGCTACGAGGTGAATGCAATTGGTTTTAGCGAACACGAGGTTAATGCCTTATGAGAGCTTCTAACGAGGTTTACTAAATCCTCTTTTTAAAGCCTGTGTAGCTAACCGCGCTCTTTTGATAGCGAGGCGTTTTTTTGTTTTGTGCGGACCCTTCTTTCTTTTACCTCCAAGTGCTCCTGCTCTTTTTGCCATGTATTTAATTTAAGGATGGATAAGCATACTTCAAATTACCGGCTCGTAACAACAATTTGCTTTATATTTTGATTATTGGCCTCATGATGCATTTTATGCAAGTTGTTTGGCCTTCACGAGTCTTAATGTATTTGCCACTACAGGCACAGACAAGGATTTCCGCGATACGTGGCTTTTCTACCCATTTGCCAGTTCTTTGGAATGAGTTCGATTTGACTACTTTGATGCTAGATTTAATCACCACTCAATAGTACCTGAAAACTCTTTGGTTGTCAACCCAGCGTAATGTATCATGACCTTCGCTATGTGTGGGTTTGTTGTGTATGGCATTTCCATACCTTACATTAGTGTGGTGATGCAAAGGTATTGAACCATTGCGCGACATTGACTAATAAACTAATTTATGATATTATTCCATTTCACAAAGTTACCTACCCATACCCCCGAATCCGAACACTCAAACTAATAATTTCTCACTTTGCATAATACCACGGACAAGCGGTTTTTTTGTTTTTAATATTTCTTTTTTGAATGATTCTCTTGGTGTTTCGTAATTTAGACACTCCATAAA
>DATDXX010000023.1:0-4016 GCA_036517135.1 Minisyncoccota bacterium
TCGCACCCTGACAGAGGCACTCGCAGCTGGTGGGGAGGAAGCAAAGCGGGCTTTTGATGCCATGATGACTATGAAAAAAATTGACGTCGCAGCTATTGATACCGCGCGGAGAGGCTAAGCCTGAGTATTAAGAAAACAATGGAATAATTTATATATGTTTTCTGTCTCTCTATATGCGTTAGTCAGTGTCATTATTGTCAGCCTAGTATCTTTATTTGGTGTTTTTACTCTCTCGCTTAGAGAACAACTCCTTAAAAAATATATTTTCCTTCTCGTTAGCTTGGCTGTCGGTGCTCTTTTGGGAGATGCGTTCATACATCTCATACCAAAGGCTTTTGAGATAATTCCTAACGCAACCCACTTATCCATTGCCATTATTGCCGGAATCCTCATCTTTTTTGTTCTAGAAAAAGTATTACATTGGCATCATCACCATACAGAAACTGAAGGGAAGGAGTGTATCCACCCAATGGGTCACATGATCCTTGTGTCTGACGGTGTCCACAATTTTATTGATGGTTTGATTATTGGTGTCAGTTATCTTGTGAGTATAGAGGTTGGTATCGCAACAACTATCGCGATTATTTTGCACGAAATACCTCAAGAAATTGGTGATTTCGGCATTCTTATACATTCTGGTTATACCACTGCTAAAGCCTTGTGGCTCAATTTCCTATCGGCGCTTATCGCTGTGCTAGGGACAATCATTGCCCTTGTGGTGGGAGGAAAAAGTGAAGTGTTAACGTCATGGCTCATACCTTTGGCAGCCGGTGGTTTTATTTATATAGCTATGAGTGATCTCATTCCTGAAATGCACAAAACAAAACGCCTAAGAGATTCTGTTCTGCAATTAATCACTGTTGTAATCGGTGTCTTAGCGATGGTACTCTTACTCGCCGTAGAGTAATATTTACAAAATACAATGGCCGTCATTGTTTTCATTGATTTTTAGCGTGGTATTCTTAAGATATGTTAACTGCTGATCAAGAAAGGTGGGTGGAATCGCTTTCGGATAGATTGGTATCTATTGTCCCTTATGACCCAAGAACTGAAGAATTATTCGCGAAGGTTAGAGAGAAAATACATGCCCTACTAGGATCAGAAGCCATCGTAGAGCATACAGGCGCAAGCAGTTTTGGTATTTCTGGGCAGGATGAAATCGATATATCTATCGTAGCCAACAAGGAGCAGTTTTCTACTTACATTCCAAAACTAGAAAAAGTATTTGGTCCTGTCAGATCTCAATATGTTGACAGAGCTAGGTTTGAAGTGAGGGAAGATGGCAAAAAGATTGATCTTAAAATCATTGATGTGGATCATCCAAATTATCTAGAAGGAAAAGCTTTCGAGCAATACCTCAAAAATCATCCGGATGATTTGGAGCGATATAGAATTTTAAAGGAAGAGAGTGCTAGCCTTACTACGAGAGAATACTATCGAAGAAAAATTGAATTCATAAACGAAATCTTGGCAAAAGCCTGATTATCTAAATTTTTCGATTGCATTCTGCGCAAGCTTTTGGAGGACAGCGGTGAAGACGGCGACGACAATCGGAATACAGGCAATAGCGAAGCCGATCACCACGAGCCCCGGAGCATCGTCTGCATCAGCGATAGGAAAGAGGAGTGGCACGCCACCCAGATACAAAATGCCGATCAAGATCGCACAGTATTTTATTTTATTCAAAGCTCTCACCGACAAATCAGAGAAAGCTTGGCCCTTATCAATATAGTTCAAGAGTTTTAGAGCCTGCCAGAGCGCGATAAAGAAAGGTATGGCCGTGACATATAAACCGATCGCAATAAGAAAGACCGAGCGGCTAGCAGTTGGGAATTCTGCCGAGCCTCCCTTCCACGCACTCGGCAATGCAAATATACACAATGCGAGCACAATAAGCCCCATCACGATAATGGCCCCTCTCAAAATCCATGTATACCATTTTTTAACCATAAAATAATTCTAGCATATTTGGTATAATCCAAAGATGAAAACAAAGATGCCGGCTGGTACAGTACACAAGATGCCAAGAGATTTATTAAAAGTTCTCACCACTTCCAAAGTGGTAAAGGAAGCGTGGGAGGACATCACACCACTCGCACGTAATGAGTGGATATGTTGGATTGAGTCGGCGAAAAAGCTGGAAACAAGGAGCCATCGGATCGAAAGAACACAAGTACAACTTATGGAAGGCAAGCGCCGGCCTTGCTGTTGGGCCGGTTGCCCTCATCGATGATGGATAGACATTTATTGTTTTATGTAGTATGGTTAAATAAGGAGGCAACACATGGCGACAATTCAATTCCGCGGCGACACATTGCCAAGGGTAGACGCTCTGGTCGAAAGCCGGCCGGAAAAACTTCGGGTGGCAGTAGATACAATGAAGTTGCGGATGCCTGGACTTACCATTGATGAGGCAGCCGAATATGAACAAACGGCAGTTTTCGAAATCGGTTTAATGGGGCAATTCGACGGCCTAACAATAAGCGAGCAAATCGCCGCCGTCAGGATTGCTATCTGCGAACTCTTCGAATAATCCCCGCCGCCGCAAGATCGGAACTCGCCGATTTCGGTCGGCGGGTTTTCGTTTTTAATTACACCACACCTCAAAATACAATGACGGCCATTGTATTTTGTTACCAATTTCTGCTCCTCCTTCGCTCTTGCAGAGCTATGGCGGGACACGTAAAATAGACTTATGAAAAAGCAAATTGTGGTAATTCATGGAGGAGATACTTTTGAAAATCAGGAAACATATTTGAACTTCCTAAATAATTATAAAATCGACATCGAAAGATATAGGACAAGTAAGGATGACTGGAAACCTGGGTTGAGAGAGAAACTCGGAGAGGAATATGAGGTAATCCTCCCAGTGATGCCAAATAAGTTTAATGCTAGATTCGAGGAATGGAAACTGTGGCTTGAGAAGTTCTTTCCTTTTTTAAATGATGAAATAATTTTGATAGGACATTCTTTGGGGGCGTCCTTCGTAGCTAAGTATTTGTCAGAAAATAAATTTCCAAAAAAGTTAAAGGGAGTCTTTCTTGTCAGCGGGGTTTTCGACAAAGATTCAGAAGGATATTCCTTATTAAGTTTTTCATTACCAGAAAAATTAGATCTACAAACAGAAAACGTCTATCTCTACCACAGCAAAGATGACCCTGTCGTTCCTTTTTCCGCTCTAGATAATTTTATGAAAGCATTCCCACAAGCTCATACAAGAGTATTCGAAGACAGAAAGCATATCAACCAAGAAGAGTTTCCAGAGCTTGTCGAGGATATTCTTCAGTTAACCAACTAGAAAAATAATATGCCAAAAAACGAAGAAGAATTTAAAAAGAAGCTGACCGAGGAGCAGTATCGGGTTTTGAGGAAGAAAGGGACGGAGGCGCCTTTTTCAGGCAAGCTCATTCGTCCGGACAAAGACGGATTCTACAAATGCGCGGCTTGCGGCAATCCGCTTTTCAAAGCTGAAGCAAAGTTTGATTCGGGTACCGGTTGGCCGAGCTTTGATGAAGCTCTACCTGGAGCAGTCAAAAATATTATCGATGATTCTCATGGAACCCGCCAGAATGACTCTGTCGGGCTGGTGCGGAGAATGGAGACAATATGTGCAGTTTGCAACTCTCATCTCGGTCACGTATTCGAAGATGGCCCGACAAAAACAGGCAAGAGATACTGTATGAACTCTGTTTGTTTTGAATAATACAAAAACAATGGCGACCATTAAAATAATGGTATAGTGGATGCATGAAAAAGATAATTATATTCATCATAATTATTGCGGCTAGTATTTTGGTATGGTCTTTTGTAAAAGACAAAAATATTGATACCAACATAATCGAGCAAGAAAAGCCTACACCAAAAATAACTTACAAAAATTCTTCTGCAAACCTTATAAAAGTAGAGCTGCCATTCCCAGGAGCAGTGGTGGGCAAAGAGTTTAGTGTGGTAGGGCAGGCGAGAGGCTACTGGTTTTTTGAGGCTTCTTTCCCAGTCGAGCTTTTGGACAAAGATGG